>CAYPQR010000030.1:0-14195 GCA_964412865.1 uncultured Intrasporangiaceae bacterium | reverse complement strand
CGCACGCGCGCCGCAAGGTGCTCGGCACGATGAAGAACGCGACGGTCGGCGACGGCCAGGCCGCCGTCGACGCCGCGAAGGCCGCGGCTCCCGCGTGGCGCGAGCTGTCGTATGACGACCGCGCCGCCGTGTTGCTGAAGGCAGCCGACCTGCTGGCCGGCCCGTGGCGCGCACGGATGAACGCAGCGACCATGCTCGGGCAGTCCAAGACCGCATACCAGGCCGAGATCGACAGCGCCTGCGAACTGATCGACTTCTGGCGCTTCAATGTGCACTTCGGGCGCCAGGTGCTCGCGGAGCAGCCGGTCACGAACTCTCGCGGCGTGTGGAACCGCACGGACCACCGCCCGCTCGAGGGTTTCGTCTATGCGATCACGCCGTTCAATTTCACCGCGATCTCCGGCAACCTACCGACGGCTCCGGCGCTGATGGGCAACACGGTCGTATGGAAGCCGTCCCCGACGCAGACCCGCGCCGCCGTGATGACCATGGAGTTGCTGGAGGAGGCCGGGATGCCGCCGGGCGTCATCAATCTGGTGACCGGCGACGGCGTCAACGTCTCGAAGGCCGCGCTGCGCGACCCCGACCTGGCCGGCATTCACTTCACCGGGTCGACCGCGACCTTCCAGCATCTGTGGCAGACGGTCGGGTCGAACCTGACGGGCTATCGCTCCTATCCGCGGATCGTGGGTGAGACCGGAGGCAAGGACTTCATCGTGGCGCACCCCTCGGCCGATCCGGACGTGCTGCGCACCGCGATGATCCGGGGCGCGTTCGAATACCAGGGCCAGAAGTGCTCGGCCGCGTCTCGCGCCTATGTGCCGGCCAGCCTGTGGCGCAAGATCAAGCGTGACCTCGCCGACCTGACCGACGGCATCGCGATGGGCGACGTGACCGACCTGTCCAACTTCATGGGCGCCGTGATCGACCAGCGGGCGTTCGCCAAGCACAAGGCCGCGATCGACATGGCTCGCGGCGACAAGAAGATCAAGATCGTCGCCGGTGGCGAATACGACGATTCCGTCGGGTATTTCGTGCGACCTACCGTGCTCGAGGTGAGCGACCCGGAGCACGAGGTCTTCAAGACCGAATACTTCGGACCGATCCTCGCGGTGCACGTCTTCCCCGACCGGCAGTACGACAAGGTGCTCGACCAGATGGAGCGGGTGGCGTCCTACGCCCTCACCGGCTCCATCATCGCCCAGGACCGTGCGGCCGTCGCCGACGCCACCGAGCGACTGCGGTTCGCCGCCGGCAACTTCTATGTCAACGACAAGCCGACCGGGGCGGTCGTCGGTCAGCAGCCGTTCGGCGGCGCCCGCGCGTCCGGCACCAACGACAAGGCCGGATCCGCCCAGAACCTCATGCGGTGGACCAGCACTCGGTCGATCAAGGAGACGTTCGTGCCGGCGACCGACTACACCTATCCGCACATGGGGTAGTCGCCTCAGCCCGCGAGGAATTCGCGCCCGGCCTGCTGCTCGATCTCGATCGCGCCGGTCACGGCCGGTGCCGCGGCCTCCTCGATCTTCGCACCGAAGAGGGGGACCTTCGCCCGAAGGTCCCCCTCGGCGTGCATGGTCGTCGTGTCACCGTGGCGCGTCATCGTGACCGTCCCGGTGAACGCGACCGGCGCGCTCTTGACCTCGACCCTCAGGTCGGCGACTCGTCGCCCGTTCTCGTCGGGATCCACCGGCCACACCTGCCGCTCGACGATGTGGATCGTGCCCCCGATGAACGACCTCATCTGCGACGGCAGGCCGTCCGTCGACATGCTCCGCTCGACGACCACGATGTCGGTGCCATCCACGCGGGTCACGTCGGCCGAATACCCCACCGCGGAGGCATGCCGGCACTTCGCCTCCTGAAACCGCGGGTCGATGGTCATGGCGTGTACCCGCTCGATCGGAGCGTCATACGTCCAGTCGTGTTGGATCCTCATCCTGGCAGGGTAGCGACCGCCACTCTGGTCAGCGCGTGTTCCGCCCTGGTGGCCCGTGCCAGCACCTGGTCACGCCGGGACTTCACGTCGTCGCCGGAGACTGCGCCCTGAGCGACATGGGTCAGGTCGAACGACAGCTTGCGCATGGAGTCGGCATGTGCGCCGAGCGCCGCAGCCAGCCGATCGAGCTCTCTGATGATCCACCGCCCGGTCTCCACGGCCGAGTCGTCGGGCCGGAGCTGTATCAGCAGATCCCTCAGCGCGGATGAGATGCAGCGTAATTCACGACTTGCCCACTCGATACTCGGAATGCTTCCGGGCAGCTCGCCCGCTCGCACGGCCAGGCTCAACTCCTGGTCGTCGGGCGGCGGCGATGAGCGCTGGGCGCCGGGTGCCGGCGCGGGTGGTGTGACGTCGACCAGAGCGTCGCTCCAGCGCAGCAGGTGTTCCGCGGCGCGCTCGATCGTGTCCGCGAGCGCGACCTCGCACGCGGTGTCGGCGGGCTCCGGATGGAGGTCGAGCAGCCGCGGCACGAGCGCGGCCACCGCGGCAGCGGCGTGCGGTGAGGACGCGTCGGGCTGCATCCCACCAGCCTAGAACCCCGTATGCCGACGGCCGCCGAGATTCCCACAGGGGTCGGACGTGTCCCGGCGGCGTCGCTGTGGAGGCACGCGTTAGAGTCGAAGCGGCGCAACAACGATGTTCGCCATGGTCACGATCTGCACGAGGTTGAGACACGACATGTCGGCGGCTCCTAACACCCGCAAGGCGATCCTTCGCACCTGTTCTTCCACCGGCGGCAAGTCCGCCAAGAATCCGCCGATGGCATTGCTGGAGGGCTACTTCCGGCATGTCGCCGACGAAGACCTTGCGCAGCGCGACCCGCAGATGCTCGCGGGCCTCGTGCGCAGCCACATCCAGCTGGCACAGTCCAGGTCTGCTGCCCGGGCGAACATCAGGCTGAGTCATCCCACGCAGGAGACCGACGGCTGGTCCTGCCCGTATGCCGTGCTGCAGATCGTCACCGACGACATGCCGTTCCTGGTCGACTCGGTCGTCGCCGAACTGTCGCGACACGACCGCGACGTCAAGATGCTCATCCACCCGCAGCTGTGGGTGCAACGTGACGCCGAGGGGGAGTTGCTCAAGGTCTACGGCGACGATGCGCGGCCGCGGATCAAGGCCGGTGACCCGGAGCCGCAGCTGGAGTCGTGGATGCACTACGAGATCGAGCTCGGCCCGGATGAGGAGTCCGACACCCAACTGGTGGCCGACCTCCGGCGTGTGCTGCACGACATCAGGGTCGCGGTCGAGGACTGGGCGAAGATGCACGACCGGTGCGCGGAGATCGGCGCGGGCCTGCACGGCGAGGTGCCGGACAGCGTCCCCGCCCCGATCGTCGACCGCACGACCGGATTCCTCGAGTGGCTCGCCGACGATCACTTCACCTTCCTCGGATACCGCGAGTACCGGCTCGACACCGTCGACGGCGAGGACGTGCTGCGCCCGGTCACGGGTTCCGGCCTGGGCATCCTGCGCTATGACGAGAGCCGCTCGACGTCCTTCAGCCGCCTCACACCGGAGGCTCGCAGCACAGCCCGCGAGTCGCGGCTGCTCACGATCACCAAGGCGAACTCGCGCTCGACGGTGCACCGCGCGTCATACCTCGACTATGTCGGCATCCGCACCTTCGACGGCGACGGCAACGTCGTCGGGGAGCAGCGCTTCCTCGGGCTGTTCACCCACACCGCATACACCGACTCGGTGTTGCGCGTCCCGGTGGTGCGGGAGCGGGCGGCAAAGGTGTTGGAGCGTAGCGGGTTCGCACCCGAAAGTCACTCGGGCAAGGACCTGTTGGAGGTGCTCGAGAACTACCCTCGCGACGAACTCTTCCAGACCAGCACCGACGAGCTCTACGACATCTCGACGGAGGTCCTGCGGCTGCAGGAGCGCAGGCAGGCGCAGATGTTCCGTCGCAACGACGAGTTCGGCAGGTTCGTCTCGGTGATGGTCTACATGCCGCGCGACCGCTACAACTCGGGGGTGAGGCTGCGCATCGAGCAGATCCTGCAGACGGCCTACCAGGCCCAGTCGATCGACTACACCACCCGCATCTCGGATGCCGCGCTGGCCCAGATCCACCTGGTCGTGCGCCTGCCCTCGGGCGAGACGCCGCGGCACCCGGACGAGCGGGAGTTGCAGGAGAAGCTCGTCGAGAGCACCCGCACCTGGGGTGAGCGGCTGGGCGACGTCGCGCGCGTCGAGGAGGGGGAGGACGCCGCGGCGCGCATCGTCAGCCTCTACTCACGGGCCTTCCCGGAGGCCTACAAGGAGGACTTCACGCCGCGGCAGGGTGTCGCGGATCTGCGCCGCATCGAGGCTCTCGAGCACGATGAGCACACGATGCTGACGCTCTACCGTGATCCGAAGTCGGACGGCAGCGAGCGCCGGTTCAAGCTGTTCCGGCGTCACCGGCTCATTCTCACCCAGGTGCTGCCGGTCTTCACCGATCTGGGCGTCGAGGTCACCGATGAGCGTCCGTACTCGATGGACCGCGCGGACGGCGTGACGGTCTACGTCTACGACTTCGGGGTGAGAGTGCCCGACGAGGAGCTCTGGGGCGAGACCGAGGCCGAGCAGGCACGCAGCCGCGAACTGTTCCAGGACGCCTTCCAGGCCGTGTGGGACGGCCTCGCGGAGAGCGACGGGCTCGGCGCGCTGGTGCTCCGGGCCGGGCTGACCTGGCGGCAGGTCGTGATGCTGCGCGCGATCGCGAAGTATCTGCGCCAGATCGGCTTCACCTTCAGCCAGTCCTACATCGAGCAGGCCCTGGTCACCAACGTCGAGTTGACCCGCGATCTGATCGCGCTGTTCGAGGCACGTTTCGACCCCTCGGCGCATCGGTCGATGCCGGCACGTGAACGCGCCCAGGCCGACATCGTGGCGCGGATCGACGAGGCCCTCGACGAGGTCGCGAGCCTCGACCACGACCGCATCATTCGGGCCTTCCGCGGTGTCATCATGGCGACGCTGCGCACCAACGCCTACCAGCGGGGCGACGACGGGTCGTTCTCGCCCGTGGTCAGCTTCAAGCTCGACTGCCACGCAGTGCCCGGATTGCCTTCTCCCAAGCCGATGTTCGAGATCTGGGTGTATGGCCCGCGGGTCGAGGGCGTGCACCTGCGGTTCGGCAAGGTGGCGCGTGGCGGGCTGCGCTGGTCCGACCGCCGCGAGGACTTCCGCACCGAGATCCTCGGCCTGGTGAAGGCGCAGATGGTCAAGAATGCCGTCATCGTGCCGACCGGCTCGAAGGGCGGCTTCTATCCGAAGCAGTTGCCCGACCCGTCGGTCGACCGCGACGCGTGGGTCGCGGAGGGCATCGAGGCCTACAAGCTGTTCATCTCGGGCCTGCTCGACCTGACCGACAATCTCGTCGCGGGCCAGGTCGAGCCGCCGCACGACGTCGTGCGCCACGACCCCGACGACACCTACCTGGTGGTCGCGGCCGACAAGGGCACGGCGAGTTTCTCCGACATCGCCAACGGTGTGGCGCAGGACTACGGCTACTGGCTGGACGACGCGTTCGCGTCCGGTGGTTCCGCCGGCTACGACCACAAGGAGATGGGGATCACCGCGCGCGGTGCGTGGGAGTCGGTCAAGCGGCACTTCCGCGAGATGGGCGTCGACACACAGGAGCAGGACTTCACCGCGGTCGGCATCGGCGACATGAGCGGCGACGTCTTCGGCAACGGGATGCTCCTCTCGAAGCACATCCGCCTGGTGGCGGCCTTCGATCACCGGCACATCTTCCTCGACCCGGACCCCGACGCCGCGACGTCGTATGCCGAGCGGCGCCGCATGTTCGACCTGCCGCGGTCGTCCTGGGCCGACTACGACACCTCCAAGCTGTCCAAGGGCGGGGGCGTGTATCCCCGTACGGCCAAGTCGATCCCGATCAATGCGCAGGTGCGCAAGGCACTCGGTGTGGAGGCGACGTCGATGACGCCGGCCGAACTGATGCGCGCCATCCTGCTCGCCCCGGTCGATCTCTTCTGGAACGGGGGGATCGGCACGTATGTGAAGTCGAGCGCCGAGACCAACGGGCAGATCGGCGACCGCGCCAACGACGCGATCCGCATCGACGGCTCGCAGTTGCGGTGCAAGGTCGTGGGCGAGGGCGGCAACCTGGGCGTCAGTCAGCTCGGCCGCATCGAGGCGGCACAGTCGGGCGTGCGCATCAACACCGATGCGATCGACAACTCGGCCGGCGTCGACACGTCCGACCACGAGGTCAACATCAAGATCCTCGTGACCGACCTGATGAAGCAGGGGGTGCTCACCCTCCCGCAGCGCAACAAGCTGCTGCACTCGATGACCAGCGAGGTGGCCTCGCAGGTGCTGCGCGACAACTACGAGCAGAACGTCCTGCTGGGCAATGCGCGGGCGCAGGACCATGCGATGCTCCCCGTGCACCAGCGGCTGATCCACTGGCTGGAGGACCGCGGTGAGCTGGATCGCGAGATCGAGTTCCTGCCGGATGATCGGCAGATCGACGAGCGCAGCACCGAGGGCGTCGGCCTGACGTCCCCGGAGTTCTCGGTCCTGGTCGCCTACTCCAAGCTGGCGTTGAAGAACGACCTGTCGCAGACCGAGATCGCGGACGACCCGTGGTTCGCCGACACGCTCAGGGGCTACTTCCCCAAGCAGGTGCGCTCGAAGTACGGCGACGACCTGTCATCGCATCCGCTGCGGCGCGAGATCGTCATCAACTCGGTCGTCAACTCGCTGGTCAACCGCGGCGGCATCACGTTCGCCTTCCGGGCGCGGGAGGAGACGGGCGCGACGCCCGAGCAGATCACACGGGCATTCGTCGTGGCGCGGGAGGTCTTCGACATGGCCGGATTCGTCGCCCAGGTCGAAAAGCTGGACAACAAGGTGCCGACGGCTGCCCAGACCCTCTTGTATCTCGAGTTCCGGCGGCTGCTGGATCGCGCGACGCGCTGGCTGTTGCACAGCCGCCCGGCGCATCTGGACATCAGCAGGGAGATCGAGCGGTTCGCGCCCGTGGTGCGCGATCTCGGCGGCAAGGTGCAGACGCTGCTCAAGGGCAGCGAGAGGGAGCGGTGGCAGGGCCGCAGCAAGGAGCTGCAGCAGATCGGGGTGCCCGCCCGGCTGGCAGGGCGGGCGGCCGCATTGCTCGACAGTTTCTGCCTGCTGGACATCACCGAACAGGCCATCGTCACCGAGAGCCCGGTCGACGAGGTGGCTGCGGTCTACTATGCGGTCTCCGAGCGACTCGGCATCGACCGGATGCTGCACGCCGTCTCGCGGTTGCCCCGGGAGGACAGGTGGGACTCCCTGGCCCGCGGCGCGGTGCGAGACGACCTCTATGCGGTGCTCGACTCGTTCGCGGCCGCGGTCATCGATGCGACGTCGTCCGGTGAGCGGGCGGTGCGCCGTGTCGATCAGTGGACCACGCAGAACGCCGACGCCGTCAGCCGGGCGACGCAGGCCCTGGACAGCATTTCGTCCCTGGACAGCGCCGGGCTCGCGCCGCTGTCGGTGGCGCTGCGGACGCTGCGCGGCGTCGTGCGGTCCGGTTCGGCCAGTCAGCGGGCCTGACCCCCGCCGAGAGGTGTACTTCCGCACCGGCAGGCATACTTTTTTGGTATGCCTGCCGGCGGGAAGTATGCCTGTCGGCGTGCTCTAGGCTCGGGCGCGTGCCGTCGATGAATGACGTGCTCGCGGAGCACACCGACCTGCCGGCGCACGACGTCGAGTGGCTGCATCTGCTCGTCGGTGACTGGCAGTTGCTGTCCGACTTCTCCTTCGCCGACCTCGTGTTGTGGGTGCCGTCGCGCGGCGCATGGATCGCGGCGGCACAGGTGCGGCCGACCACGGGCGTCGCGGTGTTCGCAGAGGACCTCGTCGGCGTGCCGTGCGCGCCGGCCCGCGCCGAATACCTGGATGCGGCGTTCGGCGAACGCCGCTTGGTGCGCGCGAACAGCACGATGTGGCGCGACGACATGCCGGTGCGGGAGGAGTGTCTGCCGGTTGTCCATGACGACAGGGCGATTGCGGTCCTGACCCGGCACACCAGTCTCGCCTCGATGCGCACCCCCAGCCGGCTGGAGGTCACCTATCTGGCGACTGCAGACGCCCTCGCGGCAATGGTCGCCCAGGGGCAGTTTCCGGTCACCGGCGCCGGCACGGGCGGGCGCCGGGGCGCTCCGCGGGTCGGCGACGGAGTCATGCGGCTCGATGTCGAGGGCAATGTGCTGTATGCGAGCCCGAATGCGGTCTCGGCGATGCATCGGCTCGGATATACCGGAGCGATGGTCGGAGCGCGGCTCACGGCGGCGCTCGGCGCGGTCGTGCCGGAACGCGGTCCGGTGGACGAGGAGCTGATGCTGGTGCTGACGGGGCGGGTGCCCTGGCGCACGGAGGTCGAGTCGCGCAGCGCGAACGTGAGCATCAGGTCGATCCCGTTGCGCGACGGCGATCGCCGCACCGGCGCGGTGCTGTTGCTGCGCGATGTCAGCGAATTGCGCCGCCGTGAGCGCGAACTGATCACCAAGGATGCGACGATCCGGGAGATCCACCATCGGGTGAAGAACAATCTGCAGACCGTCGCGGCGGTGCTGCGGTTGCAGGCTCGCAGGCTGGGGGACAGCGACGCGCAGGAGGCGCTGGAGGACGCGGTGCGACGGGTGGCCACCATCGCCGACGTGCACGAGAACCTGAGTTCGGCGACGACGGAGGCGGTCGACTTCGACGAGGTCGCGCGCCGCGGACTGCGGGCGGCGATCGAGGTGAGCAACCGCGCGGCGACCGGTGTGAACGGCACCGTGGTCGGCCACTTCGGTGCGTTACCCGCCGCCGACGCCACGGCGCTGGCGATGGTCCTGGCCGAACTGGTGCAAAACGCGGTGGAGCACGGGTTTCCCGACCGCGGCGGCCAGGTCGTGGTGGAGGCACGGCGCACCGGGGACGACCACCGTGGGGATCGCTTGACCGTGGTCGTGCGCGACGACGGGCGCGGCCTGCCCGAGGGATTCGAGCCCAACGGGGGCGGCCTCGGCACCCAGATCGTGCTGGCGCTGCTGCAGGACCTGCGCGGCGAGATCAGCTGGTCGCGCGCTCCCGCCGGGGGCACCGAGGTCCGGTTCACGGCCCGGCTGCACACCATCGATTAGGCGCCACGGAACGACGACAACCCCGGCACCCGATGGGGGCCGGGGTTGTCGCGGCCTGTGCGGCCGCCGCAGAATGCGGTGGGAGTCGGTCAGCCGGCGCGGCGTGCGCGGGCGTTGCGGCGTTTCAGGGCGCGACGCTCGTCCTCGGACAAGCCGCCCCATACGCCTGCGTCCTGGCCGGTGTCGAGGGCCCACTTGAGGCAGGTGTCGATCACCGGGCAGCGTCGGCAAACCTTCTTGGCCTCCTCGATCTGCGCCAGGGCGGGCCCGGTATTGCCGATCGGAAAGAACAGCTCAGGGTCTTCGTCCAAGCACGCAGCGCGGTTGCGCCAATCCATTTCGGTCTGCTCCTTGTTCTGTCGAACGGCACGACGGCGTGGTTCGACAACGATCCGGTGGAAGGGGTACGTGTGTTCGCCCGATCGCGACTTCGTGGGCCGCTCACGAACGAGCTCACCCCCAAGGTTCACAGATACCCACAACAATCCACAAGGACTTTGGCAGAACTTTTCGGATTCGAAGGTGAGGCATTGGTCACACGACCGGTGGGTTTAGCCTACTGCGGTGGATAGCAGACCGATGTATCAGGGGCCGGAACGGCGCCTTCGGGCCGCCGCCTGGTGGCTCGCCGGGCAGGGTGCCGCGTTGGTCGTGGTGACGTGTTGGTTGCTGTTCGATCTTGTCGCGGGCCATGCCACAGAGGCGAGTCGCGGCCTGGGCGTGGTCGCCGTCGCGGTCTGCGCGGCGCTGGGTGCCGGTGCCCTGTCGTGGGCGCTCATGACCGGTCGTCGGCTGGCCAGGACACCCACGCTGTTGTGGCACGGCCTGATGGTGCTCGTGGGTCTGTCGATCAGCAGTTCGGGGGCGCCACCGATCGGTGTGGCGATGATCGTCATCGGCGTGATCGGTTTTGTGCTCGGTCTGCGGGTGCCGCCCGCAGACCGAGATCAGGACTGACGGATCACATGCGCTGCACGAGCAGCTGCAGCAGCAGGGGCATGATCTGCTGCCGGAACATCTTTTCGGACTTGCTTTCCTTCTTGACGTCGAAGTCGTGGTCGTCGTCACCGGCCAGGTCATAGAAGCCGGACGGGTCCAGCTCGACCTCCATCGACGTCTTGCCGTTGCCGATGATGGTCTTGGCCTCGCCGAAGCTGTTGGTGTAGCGCTGGGTGCCGAAGGAGCCGTCCTGGTAGTAGAAGTAGCGCCCCTCGTCGTGCATCTTCTTGGTCGTCTTGCGGCTGATCTTCCGGTAGTCGTCGAAGTCGTCGAGCATCGTCTCCTGCGTGCCGACCTCCTCGATCGTGACGGTCACCTTGGAGTTGGAGTAGGTGTCGCCGGGCATCTTGACGATGATGTCGCAGGTGGCGTTGTGCGCGGTGAGGCTGTCGGTCGAGTAGTCCTTGGTCGGCAGGCAGTTGCGGATGCCGATGGAGGAGGCGTCGGGGAAGACGTGCTTGAGCTCCTTCACGCTGAAGAGGTCCTGGGCGTCCGGCCACTGCGTGTTGGGGATCTTCCCGTCGCTGTCGGCGCTGGACGGGTCCGGGGCGAAGACCGGCAGAGTCGTGTCCGGCACCACCTTGCGGCCGGCGTCGTTGGCGACGACCGTGCCCTTCGGGTCACCCGGCGACGGCTTCGCCTTGGGGAAGTCGACCGCGTGGTGCGTGGCACTCGACGTCGCGGCGTCATCGGAGGACGAGCCGCCGTCGTCGCTCTGCGGGGAGTCGGTGCTCTGCGGCGCCTGGGTGGCCTGGCCGGTCGGCGCGGATGCGTCGCCGGTCGATCCGCCGACGACGGTCACGTCTGCCTGGCAGGCGCTCAGGCCGACGACGCCCGTCAATGCGAGGGCAGCAATGCCCGCCCGGGTCCTGGTCCTCATGATGGATTCACTTTCTGCTCGCGTGCCCAGGGCCGTCCGCCCCTGTCTTGATAGGGACTGCGCATGACGCCGATCGGTTCCATCCGCGATCGTGCCGCCGGATCACTTCCCCTTCATCTTGTCGCCGAGCAAGGTGATCAGCTCGGGCACGATCACCTTCCGGTAGGCCTTCCGGGAGTCGAGGTAGTCGTCGGCCAGTTTGGTGAAGCCCACTCCGCTGAACCAGATCTCGCCGGTCACCGGCCCCTTGGTGAGCAGCACTCGTGTGATCGTGCCGTCGGTGTAGGACGAGGCCACCCCCATGGCCTTGTTCTTGTAGAACGTGTAGAGGCCGGGGCGGGTCTTGGCGCGGGCGCGCTGCGCGGTGAGTTCGCGGTCCCACGGCCGGCCGATCTGCTCCGCCGTGCCGAACCCGCGGACGTTCACGACGATGCGGCTCGGGATGTCCTTCGGCTCACCCTTCAACTGCAGTGTCAGCACGCAGACCGTGTTGTGCGCGCTGGTGCGTCCGCCCGGCAGGGACGTGTGTTTGCAGCCGCTGGTGGTCATCGACGTCAGCCCGGGCAGGATCTGCCTCAGCTCGGCGCTGGTGAACACGTCGGCGGCGTCCGGCCAGGTCTTGTCGCGCAGCTTCTTGCCCTTGGGGTCCAACGACACGTCGAAGCGGTCGGAGGGTTTGATGCGCACCTTCGCGGTCGCGGTGACCGCGTCGGGCGCGTTCTTCGGTGGCGTGTAGCTGGGCGGATGGGACAGCGGCTGCTCGGACCTGTTCGGCCCCGGGTGGACCGACCCGCTCGAGGGCTTGGACGTGCTCGACGCGGCCTGTGGGGGGCCGTCGGGCCCGGCGGCCGCGGCATAGGCGGGTGCCGCGACGGCGAGCACGCCGCAGAGCGCCGCAAGGGTCATCGGTCGGCGGCGCGTCATGCATACCTCCGAGGCATGTGGGATGCGATGTCTCGCACGATGACGGGGAAGACCTGGGTCTTCAGCACCTCCGTGGCGTCGGAGGGGTTGGCGGCCAGGCCGTAGAACGCCCCGAAGGACAGGTCGATCCACGCCGCCATGTCGCCGTCGGAGATCAGCACGCTGGCGCGGTTGTTCTGCAGCAGATACAGGCCCTTGGTGCCGAAGGTGCCGCGCTGGTAGAACGTGTCGGTCGGCAGACTGCTCGACTTCTTGGCGTCGCGCTGCTTCTCCCACGCCTTGGTCAGCGGCTTGTCGGCCCCGACCGCCTTGAGGTCGACCGTGACCGTGGCCGGCCCGCCCGAGCTCTTCATCGCGACCTTCCAGGTCACCTGGGTGTTCTTGGCCGTGGCCGGACCCGGCTGCGCCGCGTCGCCGTTGTAGTGCAGCTTGAGCGCGCCGGACGCCGTGACGGAGCGCGCATCGGGGAATGCGGCCTTCACCTGCCCCTTGGAGATGACCTTCTCGACGTCGGGCCACTGCGAGGACGGCACGTTGGGGTCGTGCGGGTCGGCGAGATCGAACTGCCAGGGGTCGGACGTGTTGGCCGGGGCGGCGGACGGGGTGGCCGTGGCGCTCACCAGGCCGGTGTCGCCTGCCCGAGGCTGCCAGCTCAGGCCCGGAGTCGGCGTGCGTGCGGCGCCGGCGTCGCCGCCACCGTCCGCGCAGGCCGAGGTGCCGGCTGCGAATGCCGCGATGGCGGCAACGACTCCGGCGGCTCGAAGAGCCCGCATCTGGTGCCCCCTGGTGTGCTCGGTGACGGTGTGGTCGCGTGGGTGAACTGCCACCCAGTATGCAATGACCGCCGGACAGCCCTGCGCATCGGCATGCGGCGGACGTCGACGCGGCCCGCCGCATGCCGCGGTCAGCCGATGACGAGGAGCAGGTCGCCGCTCTCGACTTGCGTCTGCGCGGTGATCGGCACCCGCTGCACGGTGCCCGCCGCGGGGGCGGTGATCGCCGCCTCCATCTTCATCGCCTCGATGGTGCCCACCTGGTCGCCGGCTGCGACAGCGTCGCCCTCGGCCACCGTGATCGTCACCATGCCCGCGAACGGTGCCGCGACCTGGCCGGGTCGCGACGGGTCCGCCTTCTCGACCTGCGGCGCGTCCACGGCGATCGACGTGTCGCGCACCTGCACGGGCCGCAACTGCCCGTTGACCGTGCACATCACGGTGCGGTTGCCGCGCTCGTCCGGCTCGCTGATCGACTGGACGGCGAGGATGAGCCGCTTGCCCTGCTCCAGGTCGACCTCGTGCTCCTGTCCGGGGACCAGGCCGTGCAGCCACTCGTTGGTCGAGAGCACCGACAGGTCCGAATACAGTTCGCGGGAACGCTCGAAGTCGGCCGTCGGGCCCGGGAACAGCAACCGGTTGAGAGTGCGCCGCGGATCGAGGGTGAGGGCGTGCTCGTCGTCCGGGTCGAGGGTCGCCGTCACCGGGGCGACGGTGCGGCCCTCCAGCGCCTTGGTGCGAAACGGCTCCGGCCAGCCGCCGGGCGGCACGCCGAGGTCGCCGGCCAGGAAGCCGATGACGGACGACGGGATGTCGAATCGGCCCGGATTCGCCTCGAACTCGTCGGGGTCGGCACCGGCGCCGACCAGCGCGAGTGCGAGATCGCCGACGACCTTCGAACTCGGGGTGACCTTGACGATGTTGCCGAGGATCCGGTTCGCGGCGGCATACATGTCCTCGATCTGCTCGAACCGCTCGCCGAGGCCGAGTGCGATGGCCTGCTGGCGCAGGTTCGACAGCTGGCCGCCGGGGATCTCGTGGTGGTAGACCCGGCCGGTGGGGGAGGGCAGGCCCGATTCGAACGGCCGGTAGAGCGCGCGCACCGACTCCCAGTAGGGCTCCAGGTCGCTGACCGCCTGCAGGCTCAGCCCGGTGGCCCGGTCGGTCGCGTCCGTGGCGGCGACCAGCGCGGTCATCGACGGTTGGCTCGTGGTGCCCGACATGGGTGCGCTCGCGACGTCGACGGCGTCGACGCCCGCCTCGATCGCGGCCAGCAGGGTGGCCAGTTGCCCGCCCGCGGTGTCGTGGGTGTGCAGGTGCACCGGCAGGTCGAAGCGTTCCCGCAGGGCCGTGACGAGGGTTGCGGCGGCCGGGGCGCGCAGCAGCCCGGCCATGTCCTTGATCGCGAGCACGTGGGCGCCGGTGTCGACGATGCGCTCGGCGAGGCGCAGGTAGTAGTCGAGGGTGTAGAGCTTCTCCGC
>CAYPQR010000029.1:0-14290 GCA_964412865.1 uncultured Intrasporangiaceae bacterium | reverse complement strand
CCAGGTGGGTCGCGCTACTCGGCCGGCTCGGCGGTGATGCGCTGGCGGATAGCGACGACCTCGCCGTCTCGATAGTGCGTCAGCCTCGTGGCCCTCGCCGCCTCGGCGACACCCTCGAGTCCCTCGCCGAGACCGAGGCGAGTCATCGTCATCACGTCTTCGTCGCTGACCCACAGCACGTCGCCGTCTCGGCTGCGAAGCACCTCGTCCATCCGTGCCGGATCCTCCACGCCGCACAGGAACGACACGCCGAACACCACCTGCACGGCCGGTTCGCGCACCGGGTCGGCGGCGGCGACGAACGCATCCCGCTGGGTCAGGATGACATCCGCATCCTCGATCAGCTTGACGGCACGGCGGATTCGCTCCTGGCCGGCGACATCCTCGGGCAACAGGTAGGACAGCATCCAGGCGAGTTCGTCGGGCTGCCGCACGTCGACCGGCACCAGATCGACACCGATCCGTCGCACGACCCTGTGCGCCTGCAACAACCCCGGCTCGAGCAGGTCGGCGACCAGTTCCAGGCCCGCCGCGGCGCCCACGCACATGAGGTCGAGAGGTACAGGGTCGGCATACGCCTGGCCGAGGTATGCATCGAGGAGCCTCATCACGCGGGCCCCGCCGGCCGGGTCGTCAAGCACCACCGAACGGTCCAGCCACGCCGCCAGCGTCGAGCGTCGGTCGCGCAGCATCTCGCGGAAAAGCTGGAACGCCCGCTCGTCCGGCGGCCGACCGCCACCGAGCACCGGGAAGTATTCGGCCAGATAGTCACGGCCCTCCCGCTGACGCAACAGGTATGACGTCGCGGTCAGCACCGAACGCGCATCCTCCCAGCCGTCGAAGGACGCGCCCTCCCGCACGAAATATTCGAAGACCCGCTCGTCCTCGTAGAGGTCGTCCTCGGCAACGCGCCGGCACAGCAACGAGTACAACGGGCTCGCTGCGAGCCGTGACCCCGCGAGCCCGAACGCCCGTCGCGCACCCGTCGCGTCGTCCACCGCAACCATGGCATCCAAGATAGCCAGAGGGCCCGACCTACGAAGGCACCACCGACGTCCACCAACTCATCATCGGCCAAGCGCTCACCGGCACCTCAGCCTTCCGCTGACACCTGGACGTCGCGCCCGCGCGCCACACGGGTGCGAGCGGCGGCATGTGCGTTCGGGTCCGCATCGGCCAGCTCGGCGATGAACTGCTCCAGGGTCCGAGGGGTCCGGCCGAGCACTGTCCGCAGCACCAGGTCGTTCCCGCCGTGGAAGCCGTAGGTCTCGTAGTCGGTGAACATGGCCAGCAAGCCGTCGCGCTGCGGCCCCGCCGGCATCGACTCGACGGCACGGGTCGGCGGGACGTCGACCGCTTCGACCGGCCGGCCGGCATAGCGGCTCATCACGGCCGCAATCTCCTCGCGGGTATGCGTGCCACCGGCCGCGAGCTCGAATGTGCCACCGACCAGCTCGTCCGTGGCAAACGCGCGGGCCGCCACCTCGGCGACGTCGCGGAAGTCGACATAGGTCATGGCCGAGTGCCGCGACCAGGGCGCCGCGTAGATGCCGCTGTCCACCGCGGTGCGCCAGCTGCCGGTGAGGCCCTGGAGGTACATGGCCGGCTGCAGCACCGTGAACTCCAAACCGGAGTGATACAGAGCCTCCTCCACCGGCCGGGTGTCGGCATGGTTCACCAGCGACAAGGACGGGTGATACACACCGGAGTAGACGACGCGTCGGACACCGCGGGCGGCGGCCGCGGCGACCGCCGCGGTGCCCAGATCCACGGTGTCCGGCGCGAAAGCCGGCAGAATCAGATAGAAGCCGTCGACGCCGTCCAAGGCCCTATCCAGGCTGTCGGGGTCGCGCAGGTCGGCGATCACCGTCTCGGTGGCGCCGCCGCGCAGCGCACGGTCGGCCTTGCCCGGGTCGTGCACGAGGGCGCGGACCTCGACTCCGCGAGCGGCGAGGGCGGGCACGACGTGGTGGGCGAAATATCCGGTGGCTCCGGCGGCTAGGACCTTCATGGTCGTTCTCTCTTTCCTGGGTG
Organism: uncultured Intrasporangiaceae bacterium; assembly: GCA_964412865.1. Taxonomy (GTDB): domain Bacteria; phylum Actinomycetota; class Actinomycetes; order Actinomycetales; family Dermatophilaceae; genus Leekyejoonella. Next base: position 12,256 of record CAYPQR010000029.1, on the reverse strand, counting down.
CCCGGTGAGCGTCTCGTGGGTTGACTCGGTGATCGGATAGCGGCCGGTCAGCGGGGAAGGCCGCGCTGGAAACCCAGGACCCGGCCGGGGTCCAGGGCCTCTGCCACGGCGGTGAGGCGGCCCAGATCCGCCGCGTCGAACCCGGCCCCGGCGTCGCGTTGTCCCTCCCGGAAGGAGGGCGCGGTCCGGCCGGGCCAGGCCGGTGCCGCTGCGTCGGCGACCGCGGCGAGCATGTCGTCGACCCTGCCTCGATCGGTGTCATCGTCGGCGGTGGCCACGGCGTGCAGCAGGAACGGCCCCGGCGGCCGGCTCAGCGCGCCTTCACGGACCGGAGCGCTGGTGGCGACGTGCCTGAGCTCGATCATCTCCAGCCCGCCGGGCTCGCCGATCCGGGCGGCACCGAACATCGACACGATCAGGTCGGCTGCGTGCGCGTCGAGCCACCAGCCTCCGCCACGAGCCGGAACACCGCCGGGCGGGTCGAGGTGGATGGCGGCCAGGCCCTCGGCGTCGGCCGGCCCCGTGGTGTCGACCACGGGCACGGCCGCCTCGCGGACCGCCTCACGCATCGTGGTGAGGTCCCGCTCGCCCCCGATGGTGGCGTACGACAGGTGGACGGCCACCTGACCGAGCAGCGACTGGGGCAACGGCCCGGCCGGCGGTAGGTGCAGCAACGACAGGGTGCTGGTCAGCGTGTCGGGAGCGACGGCCACAGCGTTGGCCCACGCCCGTGCCAATCGGGGAATGTCGCGGCCCGGCCAGAGCAGGTATCCGGCCCAGAGGTCGCCGCGAGGGTGCAGGTCGATCTCCAGATCGGTGGCGAACCCGACCGCGGCACCGCCGCGGAAGGCCCAGAGCGCCTCACGGTCGACCGGGTCGGCGGCATCCTCGGTGGCACGGCGCACGACCCCTGCGCCGTCCACGTATTCAACGGCCCGAAGCGAACCTGACGCGAGTCCATAGGGTCGGGCCAGCCAGCCGACACCGCCCGCGAAGGTGTAGCCGGAGACGCCGACAGAGGGTGAGGTGCCGCTCAGGGCGAGCAGTCCGTGGGGCTCGACCGTCCGCTGGACCTGCGCCCAGGTGGCGCCGGAGGCTACTTTCGCGGTGCGCGCGGCCGGGGTCCACCACCACCCGATCGAGCCGTGAGGTGTCCAGCAGAAGGACGTCCCGCGTGAGCGGGGCACCGGAGCCGTGGCCGGTGGCCTGGACGACGACCCGGCGACCGGCTTCACGAGCCACCGAGACCGCGGCCGCCACCTGCTCGGGCGTGCCTGGACGCACGACGGCCGCAGGCCGTTGCAGGAAGCTGCTGTTGTCGGGCCGGGTGGCGTCCGCGTAGCCGGAATCCCCCGGCTCGAAGACGAACTCGGCCGGTAGGACGCTGCGGAGCAGGCGGGCGAGTTCGCGGTCGGCCAGGGTGTGCACAGGCATGGCTGTTCCTTCCAGGCGCGGGGTTCGAGGACGGAGCGTCGGTGACGGGGCGTGACCCCGCTTGCCATACCTGAAAGCCAACCAGAACGAGACGCCGCGCGGAAACAACCATGTGCCATCCTCGGTATCGACGCCGTCGATACCCGACCGCGGCACCGGGGTCAGCCGAGGTCGCGCGCCTCGGCGGCGATCCGAGCGCGCAACCACCGGTGGGCGGCGTCACCGGTGCGGCGCGGTGACCAGTACATCGCCTCGACGATCTGACCGATGTCGACCGGCGAGGCATACATGGCGAGGCCGAAGGGTTCGGCCACAAGACGGGCGAGACGCTCGGGAACGAACGAGACCAACTCGGTGCCGGGCAGCAGAAGCGGTGCAGCCACGAACCCCTCAGTGGTCACGTCGACGCGCAGCTCGATCCCTTGCTCATGCAGTTTGCGCTCCACCACGAACGGCAGCTCACCGGCAAACATCACGAAGGGCAGCCGCTGCAACATCGCGACGTCGATCGGGACGCCTCGGGACGACTCCGAGCCGAGCTCGTCCCGCCCCACAAGCGCAGGATGGCCACGATCCGCCACCACTACGAAGCGCTCGCGGTACAACACGCGCCGCTCGATGTCGTGCATCGTCGTTGCCAGCTCGGTGGGCATCAGCGCGAGATCGACCGATCCTCTGCGCAACGCCTCATCCAACCCGTCGCGGATCGGGACCAACTGCAGCCGGACATTCGGTGCCTCCTGCGCCAGGCGGCCCAGCAGCGGCCGCAGGAAAGCCGTCGAGAAGTAGTCGCTCGCCGCCAGCGTGAATGACCTCACGTCCGACGCCGGATCGAAGACCCGCGGCACCGAGACACAGCGCTCGACCGACGCCATCGCTTCACGCACCGGCTCCACCAGCGTTTCCGCGAGGCTGCTCAAACGATACGCGCGGCCCTCGCGCACCAACAGTGGATCGTCGAACTGGCGCCGCAACCGAGCCAACGCGGCACTCACCGCCGGCTGGCCGAGCGAAAGCCGCTCCGCTGCTCGAGTCACGTTGCGCTCCTCCAACAGCGCGCTCAGCGTCGGCAAGAGGTTCAGATCGAACCCACCGATGCTCACGCCGCCGACCCATCGCCGCGCGGACCCGGCCACCGACTCCGGCCAGGACGTCGATCTGCACCGGCCATCTCGCAGCTCCCTCCACGTCCACCACTCCAGACCACCGATCTTGCGCCCTCCCCGCAGAGTCGGCAACCGCGGTGTGCCGTGCTCTTCCCACACTCCTGGCACCCTTCACAGGCCCGATATGTGCAGCACACACCGCACCCGCGGCGCTCCGCCTACCCTCCGGGCACCTCGAATCGCGGGTAGGCAGAACGCGACCCCTGACCCCTCCTATGTGGCGCAGGGTCACGAATGAGTCCAAGACGTGATGACATGACGATAATTTTGATGCTAAATTTCACATTGTCGATGTGAACATGAGGCAGATCACATCACGGAACTCTTTGCCAGGAGGGCAGGGTATGCGGGAAACCGCCACATGTGGCATCGATGTCGGCACGCAGGGCGTGCGCGCGACCGTCGTGGACGAGCATGGCGGCACCGTCAGCACGGGCACGGCACCGATCCGCGAGGGTCGGCGTGATGGCCGCATCCACGAGCAGGATCCGGCCGACTGGTGGACCGCCGTCGTCGACGCCGTGCGCCAGGCGACCGACGCAGCCGAGGGAGTCCGCATCGAGGCGCTCGCGCTCGACGCGACCTCCGGCACGACACTCGTCGAGCACGCCGACGGTTCCGCAGCCGGGCCCGCCCTGATGTATGACGACACGCGGGCACACGAGCAGGCGGCACGGGCACAGCGGGCCGGGCAGCCCTTGTGGTCCGCCCTCGGCTACCGCATCCAGCCGGCATGGGCCCTGCCAAAGGCTCTCTGGCTGAACGAGTCCGGCGCTATCCGGCCCGGAGATCGCGTCGTGCACCAGTCCGACCATCTCGTACGACGGTTGGTCGGCATGCCGGTCCCCACCGACACGTCCAACGCGCTCAAGACGGGCGTCGACCTGCGCGACGCCTCGTGGCCACAGGACGTCCTGCAGGAGCTCGGCCTCGACCGCGCGATGTTTCCCGACGTCGTGTGGCCCGGAACCGCCGTCGGGGTGGTCGGTGCAGACGCAGCACGGGCGACCGGCCTGCCCGAAGGGGTCACCGTCCGCGCCGGTATGACCGACGGCTGCGCCGGCCAGATCGCCGCCGGAGCCCTCGCACTCGGCCACTGGAGCAGCTCATTGGGCACGACCCTGATCATCAAGGGGTCCACGGCCTCCCCCGTGCTCGACCCGACGGGCGCGATCTATTGCCACCGGCACCCGGACGGCGGCTGGCTGCCCGGCGGTGCGTCGAGCACCGGCGCCGGTGTGCTGCGCGACGCCTTTCCCGATGCCACAACCGCCGACCTGGACACCCTGACCGGTCTGGCCGCGGAACTCCCCGCCGTGGCCGGCGCGACCTATCCCCTCGTCGGCGAGGGTGAGCGATTCCCTTTCGTCGCCGACGAAGCACGCGGATTCCTCAGCCCCGCAGCACGATCCGCAGCCGAACGATTCGCTGCGCTCTGCCAGGGCATTGCATACGTCGAACGTCTCAGCTATGACATGCTGGCCCGTCTCGGCGCCGACACCAGCGGTCCGGTCGCCTTCACCGGCACACCCGCCTCCAACGAGTGGTGGAATCAGCTTCGCTGCGACGTCCTCGGCCGGCCGGTGCACGTGCCCCGGTCGCCACAGCCGGCGCACGGCATGGCAATCCTCGCGGCGTCGTCGCCCGGCGAGCTCAGCACCTCCGCCGACGCAATGGTGCAGATCGCGTCGTCCTACACCCCACGCAGGGGTAGGGCAGAGCAGCTCCTGGAGGGCTACGTCCGTCTCGTCGAATCCCTCCACGACCGTGGCTGGTTGGACACGGACGCAGCGGAATTCGCCACTTCACGAGCAAAGGCCACGATATGAACGGCACGGCACGACAGACACACCGGACGACGTTGCTGCTGGCCCGTCACGGTGAGACCGTCTGGCACGCCGACAACCGTTATGCCGGAGCCGACAACGACATCGACCTCACCGAGCGGGGTCATCGTCAGGCGGAGCAGCTCGGCGCCTGGGTCGCCGCGCATCACGTCGACCACATCGTCAGTTCCCCCGTGCGGCGGGCCATCGAGACGGCGACGCCCGCGGCGCGACGGCTCGGCATCCAGGTGGGCATCGTCGATGCCTTGCGCGAGGTCGGTTTCGGCATCGCCGAGGGGCGCGCGGCAAAGGAACTCGCCAGGGAAGCACCGCAGATGCTGCGCAAGTTCCGGGAAAACCCGGTCGACAGCCCCTTTCCGGGTGCCGAACCTCCCCAGGACGCGGCGCGACGCGGGGCGACGGCGCTGCGGGAGATCGCGGCGCAACACTCGGGATGCCGCATCCTGGTCGTCGCGCACAACACGCTGCTTCGGCTCGCGCTCTGCGAGCTGCTCGGCATCGCACCGTCGCAATACCGCCGATTCTTCCCACGGCTCGACAACGCCGCCATCTGCGAACTCACCGTGCCCAGCGACACGGTGGCCCTCGCGTCGCTGCGCGCCCTCAATGTCCCGGTCTCTGTGCAATAACCCTCCCCACCAACAAGGAGCACACCATGCGAAACAGGAAGTATGCCAAGCAGATCGCCGTCGCAGTCGCCCTGACCACCCTGCTGCCCGTCATGGGTGCATGCAGCTCGGGGAAGCAGGCGAACTCCGACCCCGCCACGGGCGGCACAGGCACCGGCAACTCCGACGCCGTCAAGGGCGCCAAGATCGCCTTCCTGATGCCCGACGAGGCGTCGACCCGGTATGAGCAGCATGACCGGCCTGGCTTCAAGAAGGCTCTGCACAAGCTGTGCCCGACCTGCACCATGCTCTACAACAACGCCAGCGCCGACGCGTCAAAGCAGCAGCAGCAGTTCAACTCCGCGCTGTCGCAGGGCGCGAAGGCCATCGTGATCGACCCGGTCGACTCGACCGCCGCCGCGTCACTGGTGCAGCGGGCCCAGGCCAAGGGGGTCAAGGTGATCGCCTACGACCGGCCCATCCCGAAGGCCAAGGTCGACTTCTATGTGTCGTTCGACAACGAGGCGATCGGCAAGTCGATCGCGCAGTCACTCGTCAAATACCTCAAGGCGAAGCATGCTCCCACGGCCGGGGGCAGGGGGCTGCTCGAAGTGAACGGGTCACCGACCGATGCCGCGGCGGGCCTGATCAAGAAGGGAATCCACGAGGGCCTCAAGGGCAGCGGATTCAAGACCCTCGCCGAATACGACACACCGGAATGGAATCCGACCAAGGCGCAGCAGTGGGTCAGCGGGCAGGTGTCCAGGTTCCGCGGCAAGATCCTCGGCGTGGTCGCCGCGAACGACGGCACGGCGGGCGGCACGATCGCCGCCCTCAAGGCGGCAGGGGTCAAGCCGGTGCCTCCGGTGACCGGCAACGACGCGACCATCGCCGGGTTGCAACTGATCATCTCCGGAGACCAGTTCAACACGATCTCCAAGCCCAGCGAGATCGTCGCCGGCGCCGCCGCCCAGGTGGCCGTCGATCTGCTCTCCGGCAAGAAGCCGCAGACGACCAAGGGCGGCACGATGACGAAGCTCTTCGGCTCGCCGACCGAGCTCTTCGTGCCGAAGGTGATCACCCGGAAGAACCTCAAGACGGAGATCATCGACACAGGCATCCAGACCGTCGGGCAGCTGTGCACCGGCAAATACAAGAAGGACTGCGCGAAGCTCGGCATCTCCTGAGGGAGGCGGCCGACAGCCATGACGGAGGACAGATGAGCACCACCTCGACAGCGACGGACCTCGAGCCCGTCCTACGACTACGCGGCATCTCGAAGACGTTCGGCGCCGTGTCCGCACTGACCGACATCGACCTCGACGTCTATCCGGGCCGAGTCCTGGCCCTCGTCGGGGACAACGGCGCCGGCAAGTCCACCCTGGTCAAGATCCTCTCGGGTGTGCTGCGCCCGGACGCCGGCGAGATCACGTTCGGCGGCGAACGAGTGGACATCTCGGGGCCGCACGAGGCCCAGCAACTCGGCATCGCCACCGTGTTCCAGGATCTCGCGCTGTGCGAGAACCTCGATGTCGTCGCCAATCTCTTCCTCGGCCGGGAGCTCAACGGCACCCGGCTGGACGAGGTGGCGATGGAGACGAAGTCCTGGGAGTTGCTGAGCGAACTGTCCGCTCGAATCCCCAGTGTGCGCGTGCCGATCGCCTCGCTCTCGGGCGGCCAACGGCAGACCGTCGCAATCGCCCGGTCGCTGCTGGTCGGCCCGCGCCTGATCATCCTGGACGAGCCGACGGCCGCGCTGGGCGTCGCGCAGACCGCGGAGGTGCTCAACCTCATCGACCGGGTGCGCGATCGCGGGCTCGCCGTCATCGTCATCAGCCACAACATGGAAGACGTCCGCGCGGTCGCCGACGACATCTGTGTGCTGCGGCTGGGCCGTAATGGCGGTCAGTTCGACGCCGGCGTCTCCAACAACGAATTGGTGGCGGCCATCACGGGCGCCACCGACAACGCCGTCTCCCAGCGACGGCAGCGTCACCGGGCCGACACGACCACCGATGCGGACGACGGGCTCACCAAACCCTCACAGAAGGCGGAGGACTCCTGATGACTCAGTCCACGACCAGTTCGCCGCGACCGACGCTCGACCGTCAGGATGATCGCGTCAGCGCGGCGGCGACACCCGCGCAGGCGCTGCGTGCATTCGGCCGTCGTGTGCGGTCCGGCGACCTCGGCGCCCTGCCGGTCATCGTCGGCCTGGTGATCATCGCCATCATCTTCCAGAGCCTCAACTCGGTCTTTCTCTCGTCGGGCAACCTGGTCAACCTGCTGTATGACAGCTCGGCCGTCGGCATGATCGCGCTCGGCGTCGTGTGCGTGCTGATGCTGGGCGAGATCGACCTGTCCGTCGGCTCTCTCAGCGGACTGTCGTCGGCGTTCCTCGGCGTGCTGTGGGTCAACATGGGATGGCCGGTGCTCGTCGCTCTGGCGGTCGCCGCGGCCAGCGGTGCACTCATCGGGTGGATCTACGCACAGGCGCACAACCGTTTCGGGATGCCGAGCTTCGTGGCCACGCTGGCCGGGCTGCTCGCATTCCTCGGGGTGCAGCTGGCCCTGCTCGGCACGAAGGGATCGATCAATCTGCCGTATGGATCGGCGCTGGTCGCCTTCGGTCAGCAGCGCTTCCTGCCGTCGTGGCTCGCCTACGTCGTGTCGGTGCTCGTCGTGGCGGCGGTGTTCGCGACGGGGCTGCTGAATGCCCGGAGGCGCGCCACCTCCAACCTGTCGTCGGTCCGGCTCGGTGCCCTCGTCATGCGCAGCGTGGCGCTACTGGTGCTGCTGCTGCTCGGGGTCTGGTATCTGGGCCGGGACAACGGCGTGCCGTGGATGTTCGCGATCTTCGTCATCTTCGTCGTCGTCCTCAACTACGGGTTGACCCGCACAAGCTGGGGCCGGCACATGTTCGCCGTCGGCGGCAACGAGGAGGCGGCCCGCCGCGCCGGCATCAACGTGCGGCTGATCTACACCAGCGGCTTCGTGATCTGCGGCCTGCTCGCGGCTCTCGGCGGCATCATGAACGCGGCGCGCCTCGCATCGGCGAGTCAGAGCGCCGGCACGAACGACGTCAATCTGAACGCCATCGCCGCGGCCGTCATCGGCGGCACGAGCCTGTTCGGCGGTCGGGGCAACGCGTATTCGGCGCTGCTCGGCATCCTGGTGATCCAGTCGATCTCCAGCGGCCTCACACTGCTGAACCTCTCCTCCGCGCTGCGGTACATCATTACAGGGGCGGTGCTCGCGATCGCGGTGCTGATCGACTCGCTGGCACGGCGCTCCCGCGCTTCTCACGGAAAGGCCTGATCTCTCAATGCGCGTCGTCTGCATCGGCGATCAATTCATCACGGCCCGGTCGTTCGGGGCGGCAGCCACCTCGGCGTTCGGACCGCAGACCGACACGGTGATCCACCAGACTCGCTGGCCGGACGAACCCTTCCACGCCGTCGAGGGCGTCGACGAGGCGTCCGGCGACGTGGCCGAGATCGTGCCGCTCGTCGCCGATGCCGACGTCGTGCTGACACACCTCGGGCCGGTCACGCGCAGCGTGTTGGAGGCCGCCGACCACCTTCGGGTCGTCGGCGTGACCCGTGGCGGCCCGGTCAACGTCGACCTACCGGCCGCCACCGAGCGCGGCGTCCCCGTCATCTATCTCCCGGGCCGCAACCTGGGCGCCGTGGCGGAATTCGTCATCGGCGTGATGATCGCGCTGCCGAGAGGCATCGTGCGGTCGTCGCGGGCGATGCGAGACGGAAGGTGGGATCCGCGTGCGTTCCACTTCGAGACCACCGGGCCCGAACTGCGCGCATGCACCGTCGGTCTGGTCGGCCTCGGCGCGGTGGGCCGTCGCGTCGCCGAACTGCTGCGCGCCTTCGGCGCACGGGTGATCGGCTACGACCCGCATGTCGAGGAGGCACCCGGCGTCGACCTGTGCGACTCCCTCCACGAGCTGCTGGGTGCCAGCGACATCGTCAGCGTCCACTCCCGCCTCACCGACGAGACCCGTAAGGGGTTCGACGCCGAAGCGTTCGCCGCGATGAAGCCGGGAGCGTACTTCATCAACACGGCGCGGGGCCCGATCGTCGACGAGCCGGCCCTCGAGGCGGCCCTCGCGTCCGGGCGGCTGCGCGGAGCGGCCCTCGACGTGTATGACCCGGAGCCGCCGGACTTCGCGAGCGCACTCATCCAGCACCCTGACGTCATCGCCACCCCGCATCTGGCCGGCGCATCGCAGCAGGTCGCACTCGAATCCGTCCAGCGCGTCGTCGATGAGGCCGCGGAATACCTGCGGACCGGTGCTATTCACCATTGCGCCAACCCCGACGCGCTCGTCGATCGCGCATGAGTGTCATCGGGGTCGACGTCGGCACCTCGCGCATCAAGGCGGTGCGCTTCGACGAAGCATGGCACGAAGCAGACGTGGAGGCCGAGGCCACCGTGGTGGATCGGCCCGCGCCCGGCCGCAGTGAGCAGGACATGGATGCCGTCTGGCGCGCGACCGTGCGCGTGCTGCGGGCCGTCATCGGTCGCAGCCCCGACCCGATCACCCTGATCGCGGTCACGGCGCAGGGCGACGGCTGCTGGCTGGTGGACCACGACGGCAAGCCGGTGGGGCCCGCCCTGCTGTGGAACGACGCACGGGCCGGCGACCAGGTGACGGCGTGGCAACGGGACGGCACGGCGAAGCGCGCGTTCGCGATCAACGGCTGCTATCACTTCGCGGGCCTGGCCTCGGCACAACTGCGATGGCTGGAAACTCACGCCCCGGCGACCCTTGCCCGCGCCGACACGCTGTTGAGTGCCGGAGGCTGGATCCACTCCCGCCTCACCGGCGAACGCGTCGTCGACGAGACCGATGCCGCGAATCCGTTCTTCGACGCCAGGCGCCGCCGATACGGCCCCGACCTGCCGGACCTGTATGGCCTCGGCTCGTGGCGGCAGCTGTTGCCGCCCGCGGTCCGAGGCACCGACCGGATCTCGCCGATGCTCGACGAGGTCGCACGGACACTCGGGCTGAGCGAGCCGGTGCCCGTCGCGGCCGCGCCATACGACGTCGTCTCCACGGCGATCGGCTCGGGCACCCACGACGTCGGCGACGCCTTCGCGATCCTCGGCACGACCCTGTGCGTCGGCATGGTGGATGACGATCCGCGTATGGGCCGCCCGCACGGCGGGATGTCGCTTCCCGGCCCTCGGACCGGCACCTGGCTCATGACCTATCCGACCATGAGTGGCACCGGCGTGCTCGACTGGGCCGCAGATCTTCTCGGCGTCGGTGACGCCGAGCACGTCATTGCTCTCGCCGCTACGGCAGACCGCTCGCACACTCCGCTGGTGCTGCCCTACTTCTCGGCCGCGGGTGAACGCAGCCCGTTCATCGACCTCAGCGCCCGTGGCGCCATCACCGGCCTGGATGTGAGCCACGGCCGCGCCGACATCGCGGCCGGGATCGTCGACTCGCTCAGCCTCGTGGTGCGCGATTGCCTGTCACCGCTCGGTGAGGCGACGTCGCTCGCGCTGTCCGGCGGCGGTGCCCGGAGTGTGGAATGGTGTCAGACGATCTGCGACGCCGTCGGCATCCCGGTGACGATGCCCGATGCCTCCGAGGTCGGTGCCCGCGGAGCGGCGATCGTCGGCCTCACCGACCTGCGTCGAGGCGGCTTGCTCGAGGAGGAGGTGAACGCGGCCGTGCGGCCGGGTCGCTCGCTCGAGCCGGATCCGGTGAATGCGGCGCGCCTCGACCTGCGATACGGCGAACTGCTCGACGCACGAGAGCGGCTGCTCGGCTAGTGCGCGGCCGCTCCCGGCGATGCCACCTGCACCTCGGCGCACCGGTCGCGCAGCATCTTCAAGTCTTCCGGCGCGATACCGTCGTCCGTGATGACGAGGTCGAAGTCCTCGACGCCACACAGGATATGCGGAGCGGGCCGGCCGAACTTCGCGTGATCGACGAGCAGCACCTTGCGGATCGACCTACGCATAAAGGCCTTTCGCACCATGATCGTGCCCTCGGTGCGATGCACGCAGCGACCGTCGAGCAGCCCGGTCGTCGACATGAAGACCAGGTCGGCCTGCATCTGCTCGATGGCGGCCACCGTCTGAAGCCCCGAACACGACTCCTGGCGCGCGTCATAGGCGCCGCCGAGCAGGTGGACGTCGACACCCGACGACGGGCTCAACTGCGCCATCGCGGCGACGAAGTTGGTCGCCAGAGTGATCGGCGTATGGTGCGCGCACCGTGCCGCCAGACCCAGGACCGTCGTGCTGTCATCGATGAAAACCGTCTGGCCGTGGTGCAGTCCACGCTCCGCCAAGTCGACCATCGCCGCCTTCTCGGCGCTCATCGCGACGCTGCGCTCACGGACTCCCGCATCGAGCAGAGCCGATGGGTTGGCGGTCGCCGCACCGCGGATCTTGGTGATCCAGCCGTCTTCCTCGAGCAGGTCGAGGTCGCGATGCATCGTCATCAGGCTGACGCCGAACGAGTGGGAAAGCTCTTCCACCCGAACGTATCCCGCACGCAGCACCGTCTGGCGCACCTGCTCCCTGCGGTCCGCGGGGCTCAGCGACTCCGTCCCCGGGGCGGTGGATCGTGCGGTCACCCGGCCATCATACGGGAAGCTGTCGTGCCCAAGGCACTTCGTCCTCGGCGCCGCGTCGGATCACGACGACTGCGTCTCCGCGGCGTCGGGATCGTTCTCAGCCCTCTCGTGGCGGCTCAGCCACCCGGGTCGCGCGACGCGTAGGCGGAGCACCCGCTCCGACTCGCGGGCCTCGCGCACATCGCGCACGCGCCCTTCGAGCAGCATCGTGAGGGTGACCAGGCCGACGAGCCGCGTGGTGTCCTTGCGGTCCACCACGGGCATCTTGTCGACCTCGTTGGCGGCCATCGCGTTGGCCGTCTCGCGCAGCGTCTGGTCGGCGTGGGTGACGATCGGTGCGGTGATGCACAGCTCGCGCACCGGCCGGTCGCCGCGACCCTCGTGCACCGCCGTCTCGAGCAGAGTGCGGGTGACCACTCCGACGAGGGTGTCGACGCCGTCGACGACCGGATAGAGCATCTGCCGGCGGCTCTCGACCTTCTCCGGGTCGGTGCCGGTGATCTCGGCCAGGGCGTCGGAGGCCGTCAGGTCGTTCTCGTAGCTGAGGATGTCGCGCGACATCACCTCGCCGACGAAATAGATCTCCA
>CAYPQR010000028.1:5487-14488 GCA_964412865.1 uncultured Intrasporangiaceae bacterium | reverse complement strand
GTCGCCGGCAACGGCGGCGCCGCACAGAACCCGGCGTATCGGCCGGCTCATCCACTCACCTTTCGGCGTCCACGACCGGGTCGTCGTCGGTCATCGAGATCGCAATACCGGCTCCTACAGCTCGCCGAGATCGCAATACCCGGCCCTATTCTCGATTTTGAGCCCACCTATTGCGCTCTCGCCGTCGGCAGATGCCAGAAAATGTGATCTCGCCCCTGCTGGCCCGTGGCGCTGACAAGAGTGGGCAGCACGCAGTCCGACTGCCCCACCCCATCCGCTGCTCGCGCCGCATGTCCATCCCGCGCGGTCACATGTGCGGCCCGTCGGGGGCGCGCGACGGCTGACCTCGCAACCATGCATAGTTGTGCGGAGCCGAGCCGGGCAGGCTACGTCCGGTCGTATGCCGAACCTGACGTCGAAATTCATCGACAAGTGACGCTGGGTTTCACCGGCGTAGCCACCGCCCGGTCCGCCACGAGCGATTCGGCACAGCAGCTGGTTGAGCCGCCGAAACCTCACAACCCACGTCGCCAACGTGGTTCGTCGGGGTGGCGGCCGAGGCTCACGGCCGGTTTGGGGTCGTGCCTTGTGATGTCCGATTGTTGTGCAGGTAGGCGAGGACGGCGAGTACCCGCCGATTGCCGGCCCTGGCGGGGCTGATGGCGAGCTTGCGCATGATCGACGTGATGTGCTTCTCGATCGCTGCCTGGGAGAGCACCAGATCATGCGCGATTCCTTGGTTCGACTTGCCTTCGGCCATCAGGGCGAGCACGTCGTGCTCGCGTGGGCTCAGGGCTGCCAGTGGCCCGTCGGTATCGCGGCGGTGGAGCATACGATTGACGATCTCGGGGTCGAGGGCCGTGCCGTCGGCCGCGACTCGACTGACGGCGTCCAGGAAGGTGGCCACGTCCCCGACTCGTTCCTTGAGCAGGTAGCCCACGCCGGCGGCATGGTCTGTGATCAGTTCCAGTGCGAGCGATTCCTCGTAATAGCCGGAGAGCACGAGGACGCTCAACGTCGGCAGCTCACGGCGCAATTGGATTGCCGCAGCCAGTCCGTCGTCCTGTGAATGCGGTGGCATGCGCACATCTGCCACCAGCAGATCTGGGCGGTATGCGCGGCCCTTCCCCAAGAGGGCCTCGGCGTCGCCGGCCTGCGCGACGACATCGAAGCCGCCCTCGGTCAGCAGCCGTTCTATGCCCTCGCGCAGCAGCACGTCGTCCTCTGCCACCAGCACCCGGACATGCTCTGTGCGCTCCCTCTCGTCTGTCGGGGTCAGAGCCCCTCCAGGAGTTCCCGTTGCCATATCTCCTCGATTTCCTCCTTGGCCACGAACGCCACCGCTCCGGCGTCACGTGCCGACTCATCGTCACCGGCGTCGCCGTCGGCGGAGATCAACACCACGCGTATCGCCAGGGGAGACTTGGCCAATTGCCCCGCGAGCGTGTAGCCGTCGCCATCGGGCAGGCCGATGTCGACCAACGCCGCATCCGGGCCCAGCCTGGCCGCCTGGGCGAGAGCACCCGTCATCGTGCTCGCCTCGTAGACGCGACCATGCCCGGCGGCGCGCAGCATGCTGATGGCGAGGGAGCGAAACCCGTCGTCGTCGTCGACCACCAGCACCGAAACCGCCATCGTCTTCATCGTGACAGAAGTCCCGGGGTGTAGGGGTAGGGCCAGCACTACACCTGCCACGCAACTCTGGTCTTCACCCGTTCGGCTCGCAGCGGAGCGGAACACGACAGGGGTCGGCAGGTGTTCCCTCACCTGGTGAGGTTGAAGAGCCGGCCGGGCGGATCAAACGGAAGGAATTGGGCGCGATGCCAGAGACGAGCGTAGAGGTGGAAGAGACGAAGCTGCCTGGGATTGGACTGCGACATGACTTTCCCACCGAGGCGGGCCGCCGTGTAGGAGTGATCTCGCATCGGACCGGTCGCCGGGACCTGGTCGTCTATGACGAGGACGACCCGGACGCGTGCCAGGCCACCGTGACGCTTTCCGGGGAGGAGGCCGACGCGTTGGCCGAGCTGCTGGGCGCCCCGCGGATCGTTGCCCGGCTGGCGGAACTGCACCGCCAGGTCGAGGGCCTTGTCAGCAAGCGGCTCAGCGTCCCGGAGGGCTCCCCCTACGACGGCCGACCGCTGGGAGACACCCAGGCGCGTTCGCGCACCGGAGCCTCCATAGTGGCGGTCGTGCGTGCCGGAGAGGTGATCGCGTCTCCGACACCGGACTTCGTGTTTGCCGGTGGGGATGCCGTCGTGGCTGTGGGTACCGCTGAAGGCGTGACGGCCGTCGGGGCCATCCTGGCTGACGGCTGAGCGCACACGTGCCTACTGCGATGCTGCTGATCGAACTGGGAGGGGTGGTCCTCGGCCTGGGTCTGATCGGTCGGCTGGCGCGGCGGCTCCGGGTGTCGCCGATTCCGTTGTACCTGCTGGCCGGATTGGCCTTCGGCCACGGCGGATTGCTGCCCCTGTCGGCCAGCGAGCGGTTCATCTCGGTCGGTTCGCAGATCGGGGTCGTCCTGCTGCTATTGACCATCGGGCTGGAGTACTCCGCTTCGGACCTGGTCGACAACCTTCGCGCCCACACTCCCGCGGGGGTGGTCGACATGCTGGCCAACGGGCTGCCGGGCGTGGGTGCCGCCCTCGTGATGGGCTGGGGGACCGTTCCGGCCATCGCCCTGGGCGGGGTCACCTGGGTGTCTTCCTCCGGGATCATTTCGAAGGTTCTCACGGATTTGGGCCGGCTGGGAAACCGGGAGACGCCGGTGGTGCTGTCGGTGCTCGTGCTCGAGGATCTGTCGATGGCGGTCTACCTGCCGATCGTGACGGCCCTACTGGTCGGGGCGGGACTCTTCGGTGGAGGCATCACCGTGGTGATTGCGCTCGCCACCATCGCCGCCGCGTTCACCGTCGCACTGAAGGCGGGACGCCTGGTGAACCGCTTCATCTACAGTGAGCACAACGAAGTGATGCTCCTGTCCGTGCTGGGCGTGACCCTGCTGGTCGCCGGAGTGGCCCAGCAGCTGCAGGTCTCCGACGCGGTCGGGGCGTTTCTGATCGGCATAGCCTTATCCGGTCGCGCCGCCGAATCCGCCGAGGCCGTGCTGTCGCCGCTGCGCGACCTGTTCGCAGCAGTGTTCTTCGTATTCTTCGGTCTGCACACCGACCCGGGTGCGATCCCGTCCGTCCTCGGCCCGGCGCTGGCCCTTGCCGCGGTGACACTCATCACGAAGATCGGAACCGGCTGGTGGGCCGCACGTCGTGCCGGCATCGGCACGTTGGGCCGGTTCCGCGCCGGTGGCACGCTCGTCGCCCGGGGCGAATTCTCCATCGTGATCGCCGGTCTGGCCTCAGCCTCCGGCGCCGCGCCCGGGTTCGTGGCACTGGCCACCACGTACGTGCTCATCATGGCTGTTCTCGGTCCGGTGTCCGCCCGCCTGGCCGACCCGGTCACCCGCCGCACGCTTGCCTTCGCCGGCCGGCATCCGATCCACCTTCGGACCGTCGATCGTGGTGGCGACCTGGAAGTGGAGCAGGCCCCGGATGGGCCGAACGCCGGATCGGTGTCGAGCAATGATCCCGATTCACATCGGGCCGGCATCACCGGGAGCCTTGACGATCGCTGAGTGGATCGGGTGGATCGACTGGGAGGAGGATCGACAGTGTCGTGCCTGCACCGGCGGGACTGGACAGCGACATGGCACCGCCGGCTGCGGCCACGCGGTCGGCGACGCCGACCAGCCCCGTGCCTGCATCGAGGTCTGCGCCGCCGTGACCGTCGTCCGAGACCTCCACCTCGAGTTGGTTGTCGACGACGGCCGCGCGCACGCGGGCATGCTCGGCGCGTGCGTGCTTGACGACGTTGGTGAGCGCCTCTGCGATGACGAAGTAGGCGGTCACCTCCACGGACTCGGGCAGTCGGTCGACCTGCATTTGCGCGTCGACCGTCAGCGGGACGTGGTCTCGCAGCGATTCGACCCCGGCGCGCAACCCACCGCGGTGTAGAGCAGCGGGCATGATCCCGTGAACCAGGTCGCGCAGTTGGGTGGTGGCCGCCTGGGCCTGGCGGAGTGACTCGTCGATCAGAGCCGGAGCCGGGCCGGACGCGTCCTTCAGGGCCGCCTGTGCCTGCTTCAGGGCGATGACGGTGTGCACCTGACGCTGCTGCGCGCCGTCATGCACATCCCGCGCCAGGCGGCGCCGGGCCTCATCGGCGCTGGCCACGATGCGGGCGCGTGATGCGGTCAACGCGGCTCGGCTCTCGGCGTTGGCGATGGCCGCCGCCACCAGTTCGCAAAACCGTGCCAGCCGCTGTTCGGTGTCCGCCGGTAGCGGCGCACCGGGAGTGCCCGCGGTCAGCACGCCCCAGATCCGACCCTCGACGGTGATCGGAGCCGACACCGACCCCGCGAACCCATTGGCGACCACTCCGGTGTCGGCCACCTGGGCGTAGGTGTCGATGCGTGCTGCACGCCTGGTGCGCCATACCCGCCCCCTACCGCTGCCTCGTGGGACCGGCAGGGACGCTCCCACGGTGTAGTAGGTCTCCTGGTCTGCTGATTCGGCGGGGAGGCTGCGGGCGACAACGACCGCTCGGGGGCCCGACTGTATGTAGCGAAACAGGATGGTGGGCGCGTCGCCCAGCAATCGGCCGGCCTCGGCGGTGACGCGATCGAAGACCTCCCCGGTGTCGGCGTCGCGTGCGACGAGTTCGGCCACGCGGCGCAGTGCGCCCTGTTCGTCGGCCAGCCGCTGCAACTCGGCGCGAGACTGCGTGTTGGCGACCGTGGTGGCCGCAAGATCGGCGAACTGCACCAGCCGTTCCTCGACTCCCGCCCCCAGTGGTGCGATGCGCGAGACGACCGACAGAGTCCCCCAGGAGGATCCCTCTACGAGCAACGGCGCGGCCACCACCGCCGCCCCCGTGAGACGTTTCGCGAGATGTGGATCCGCGTCCGGAAGGGCGGCATAGCCGGCGATGCGTGCGGGGCGCCCGGAGCGCACCCTGCGAAGCACGGCTTCGCTGCGCGAGATCGACGTGCCGGTCAGGTCCTCGGCGTCCACGGCACCCGACAAGGCAACGATGGTGGCGGTGTCATCGGCCTCGTGACGCAGCAGCCAGGTCTCCGATCCCAGCAGCCGAGCGGCCTCCGAGACGATCGCGTCGAACACTTCGGACTGCTTCGCGCCGCGTGCGACCAGCGTTG
This sequence comes from uncultured Intrasporangiaceae bacterium, assembly GCA_964412865.1. Classification (GTDB taxonomy): domain Bacteria; phylum Actinomycetota; class Actinomycetes; order Actinomycetales; family Dermatophilaceae; genus Leekyejoonella. The sequence goes on along the minus strand of CAYPQR010000028.1, from coordinate 9,276 downwards.
CCACCCGCCGCAGTGCGGCATGCTCGGCAGCCAACTGGGCGACACCTGGCCACGAGTCCGGGCCGGCACCAGTTGCCTCGAAGTAGTCGTGCCATTCCACGATCCGGCCGCCGGCGATGCGATATACCTCGCACAAGACGATCGGCAGGGACCATCCGCCTGGTGCCGTCCCGGTGCGTTCCGACGTGTCGAAATAGCGCGCGCGGGCGACGATGGTATCGCTGTCCTCGGCATGGATCCGCTCGAGTTTCACACGCACGCCGGGGCTCTCGCGTACTGCCGCCTCCAGCACCTCTCGCAGCGCGGCGCCCCCTCGCAGGGTCGTGCCGTTGATGATGACCAGCACGTTCTCGTCCAGCAGTTCGGCGTAGTCGCTGAAGCGCCGCGCGTTGAACGCCTCGTACAGGCGGTCAAGAATCAACCGATGCGCTGTCATCGGTTTCAGACTACGCCCGAAGGGGGCCTGCATGATCGTCGAAGCGGGCCGGCCCGACCAGGACGTCGGGATTCCCGGGCCCCCGTGTAGGGCTCGTGGGTCTGGGACTTCGGTCCGGTATCCGAAATCGTGGAGTCATGCCTGGGGATGAAGCGATGACGACAGCCGAGGTTCAGCTCGCGCCGGCGGCCAGGTATGCGCTGGTGGCGCTGATTGTGGGAGGGATCGCGGCGATCCTGGACTCGACGATGGTGACGTTGGCGATCCACACGCTGGTGGAGGACCTCGATTCGAATGCCGGCACGGTGCAGTGGGTCGTCAGCGGGTTCCTGCTCGCCATGGTGGTCGCGATACCCGTCACCGGGTGGGCCGAGCGCCGCTTCGGCGGCAAGCACGTGTGGATGGCTGCGCTCGTGCTGTTCGTCCTCGCGTCGGTGCTGTGCGCAGGAGCGTGGAACGTCGCGAGTCTGATCGCATTTCGCGCGGTACAGGGCTTCGCCACCGGTTTGATCATTCCACTGCTGCAGACTCTGGCGGTTCGGGCAGCTGGTGGCCATGTCACCAGCCGGCTGATGGCGGCCGTGAGCCTGCCCGCCGCTCTCGGACCCATTTTCGGGCCGGTGTTCAGCGGGGTGATCCTGAATTGGCTGAGCTGGCGCTGGCTGTTCCTGGTCAATGTGCCCGTGATCGCGGCAGGCCTGCTCCTGGCTTGGCGTTATCTGCCGGCCGACCGGCCCGACTCCACCACCGGGCACGCACGTCTGGACCGGATCGGGCTCGTGCTGCTCGCGCCCGCACTGACGGCGATCCTGCTCGGCCTGTCCCAGCTGTCCGAGGACGGCGGAATCGGCCACGCCGGGGTGCTGGTGCCGCTCCTTGCCGGGATCGGGCTGCTCGCCGCCTTCATCGCTTGGGCTCTCCGCCCCGGGGATCGCCGGCCGATCGTCGACATCCGACTGCTGCGGCTGCGGTCGCTCGCCACCTCATCCTCCGTTCTGTTCACCGCAGGTGCGTCCATGTATGCCGCGATGTTCCTGCTTCCCTTGTACTTCCAGCAATTGCAGGGCGACAGCGTCATCAAGGCGGGTCTGCTGATGATTCCGCAGGGTGTCGGCGCGCTCGTGGCGCGCTTTGCGGTCGGCAAGCTGGTCGACCGGTTCGGGGCGCGTGCAGTGACGATCGCCAGCTTCCTTCTCACGGCCATAGCCACCGTCCCGTTCGCCCTCGCCGGGGCGAACACGAACCTGTGGTGGCTCGGGTCGGTCCTGCTGATTCGTGGTCTGGGCATCGGCGCGGTGCTGATCCCGCCGATGTCTGTGGCCTACCAGGGCGTCGGACCCGACGACATACCGCACGCCACCATGAACACTCGAATCGCCCAGCAGCTGGGGTCGTCGTTCGGCACCGCAATCGTCGCCGTGGCTCTTCAATCGCTCCTCGATCACGGGATCACCGAGGCGTTCAACGGGGCGTTCTGGTGGTCGATAGCCATCGCCGCGGTTGCGGTCGCGCCCGCGGTCGCCCTCCCGACCGGCAAGGCGGCGAGGCGGCCCGCGGCCGCGATCGCGCGACAAGACCAGACCGCGAACAGGCAGTGACCGATCGCCGCGCGATGCGGTTCCCGACACAGGAGACTCCCATGAGCAACGCCCACAACCCCCTGCGATTCGGGGTGTTCCTCACACCAAGTGCCGACGCCATTCCTCAGCTCCGTGCACAAGTGACCGCCGCGGAATCATCCGGCTTCGACTACGTGTCGATCCAGGATCACCCCTATGCGGCCGACCTTCTCGACACCATCCCGCTCCTGGGCACCTTGCTGGGCGAGACGGAACGGATCACGGTGATGCCGAATGTCGCCAATCTCCCGCTGCGCCCGCCGGCCATGCTCGCCAAAGCCGCGAGCACACTCGACCTGCTCTCCGGCGGCCGATTCGAGCTCGGACTCGGGGGAGGCCGCAACTGGCCGCAGATCGTCGGCCTCGGTGGCCCTGCCTGGTCACCCCGTGAGGTGATCGCGGCGGTCGATGAGGCGATCGGCATCCTGGATGCGTTGTGGACGCAGGATCGAACGGTCCGCAGGGACGGAGAGATCTTCCATATTCATGCGCAGCCGGGGCCGGCCCCGGCGCACCGGATCGGAATCTGGCTCGGCGCCATCGGGCCCCGCATGCTCGACCTGCTGGGTCGGCGGGCTGATGGCTGGATTGCACCTCTGGCCAACGGGTTCGAGTCCAAGCCAGCAGCTCAGGACCGGATTGACCGTGCCGCCGTCGCGGCAGGCCGGAAACCAACCGACGTGCGCCGCGTCATCCAACTGGTCGGATCCGTGACGTCTCGTCCGCAGACGACGCAGCGTCCGCGATCCGGACCCAATGGCCGCCCGATCTTCACGACGCCGGCGATGTGGGCGCGGATGATCGCGGAGTTCGTCGGCGAGCAGCGATTCGACACCGTCAACATCGTCCCGTATCCGGACAGTGTCGAACAGGTCTCCCTGTTCGGGTCGGAAGTCATTCCTGCCGCGCGGGCCGCTGTCGCCCACCGGAGCTCGTGATGTCCGCCTCCTCCGTGTCACGCCACGGGAACACGACTGATGGCCGCCTTCGGCTGCCGCCGCAATTGAGCCCCTCGCTGATCGAGCCCGGTGATCATGAATACCCGCGCGTGAGTGGCACGTACACCCGGCGCGCTCACCCGGCCGTTGTCCTCTTTCCCGAGAGCAGCGACGAGGTGGCGCTTGTTCTGGCCGCCGTACGTCATCGCTCACTGCCGCTTGCCGTTCGCAGCGGCGGACACGGACTGTCGGGCCGGTCGACCAACGATGGTGGTTTGGTGATCGATCTGTCCCGCCTGAGCGAGGTCGAGGTCATCGATCCGAGCCGTCATCTGGTCCGGGTCGGCGCCGGAGCCCGCTGGGGTACGGTCACCGACCGGCTGCCCGCCGACGGGTTGTCGATCAAGGCCATGCCGATCGACCGCGTCGGGATCGCCGGCCTGTCCTACGTGGTCCGAACAGAGGGTCAGGCCCTCGCCGCGTGGGCGGACGCCGTGTCTCGATCGCCTCGCGAGTTGTCGGTCATGGCCACGTTGGTCATGTACGGCACCGAGTTGGTTCTCGACGTCACAGCCGTCATCGCGTCGAGCCGCGAGGAGGTGATACGTGCCGCGCTCGGGCGGTTGCTGGAGATCGGCCCGGTTCGGGCCGATGCGAACGCCTTCGCGCGCGCATACCCCGGCCGGACCGGTGAGCGAGTGCGGGCGGCCTGGCGACGGCTTGATCCCGACGGCCGGATCCGGCCGATGGAATAGGAGGACGTGACATGAACCAACTCATCGATGTGCATGCGCAC
>CAYPQR010000028.1:0-5387 GCA_964412865.1 uncultured Intrasporangiaceae bacterium | reverse complement strand
CCGTGCTGTCCATCTCGTCTCCTGGAGTGTTCTTCGGTGACGAGCTGGCCGCGGCCGAACTCGCCCGGCGCGTCAACGACTTCGCGGCGAAGGTGTGTGCGGACAGGCCGGACAGGTTTCGGTTCTTCGGAAGCCTGCCGCTGCCGGCGACGGACGAGGCGCTGAGCGAACTCGCCCGGTGCCTCGATGACCTCGGTGCAAGTGGAATCACGGCAGAGACCAATGCCGGCGGGACCTACCTCACCGACCCCGCCGTTGCACCGGTGCTCGAAGAGCTGGACCGTCGTGCGGCAGTCCTGTTCGTCCACCCGACCTCCCCACCAGGTGGTGCTGCCACATCGCTCGGCATGCCGAGACCGATGCACGAGTTCCTCGCCGAATCGACACGCACCGTAACGGGACTCATCATGAACGCGCGGCTCACGACGTCAACCAGCTTGCGGCTGATCGTCCCCCACTGCGGCGCATACCTCCCACTACTGGCTGATCGGCTGGAACTGTTCCGCACCGCTCTTGACCTGGGGTCGCCCGACAGCACGAAGGTGCTCGCCAACCTGTGGTACGACCTTGCCGGCTCCCCGATGCCATCCCATGCGAAGCTGCTCATCGAGAAGGTCGGCACCTCCCACCTGCTCTACGGGAGCGACTACTGCTGGACTCCCGCGCCCGCGGTGGGTCGGCAGATCGCGTCGCTCGATGCGTCGTGGGAGGGGTCGACTCATGGTGCATGGCGTCAACTCACCGCCGGAAACGCTGCGGAACTGTTTGCATGAGTCGAGATTGCGGCGGTCGCCGATGTCGGCCAGGACAGGTCACGGTGTCAGCGCGACGAAGCCGAGCCCCTGTGTCTTCTCGGCAAGGGCGAGAGACGTGTCCGGATCGTCGATTCCTGTGGTGATGACTTCCACGGCGGTCAGGTCGATCAAGCCTGCGGCAACCTGCCGCCAGACCGAGTATGCGGTTTCATTCGAGGCCATCCAGGAGCCACGCAGGGTGATCCGACGGTGCATCAACTGGTCATAGCGAATTGGGAGGGTCTGACGAACGCCGCCAACGAGCACCATGGTCCCGTCGGGGCGAAGCACATCGAACCCTGCCATCGTCAGATCGGCTGTCGGTGTCGGGCCGAGCGCGTCGATGGTCACATCGGCGTCACCGCCGAGGGCATCGGTGATCGCAATGGCGTCGGCGGCTCGATCCCCCGTCGAGTGGACCGTGCGTACCCGGGGGTCCAACTCCGCGAGGCGTTCGAGGCTCGCCGTGCTGCGTCCGATCGCCGCGATGGAGCCGGCACCTCGCGCCAGGGCCAGCAGCACGCTCGCTCCGCCCATCTGACCGGTCGCCCCGGTCACGACGACCCGGTCGCCCGGTCGCATGGCGCTGCGTTCGACAGCGCCTGCGGCGACCGCCAGCCAGGGCAGGAACGCGAGTCGAGCAATGTCCGGATACTGCTCCGCACCGGGCAGCGCGACGAGCGCCGAGGCGGGCATCAACGTGCGTTGCGCGAATGTGCCGGTGCGCCATACCCGCCGCATCGCTTCCGTCGCCTCCGACGGGACGCCGCGTCCGCCGATCCCGGTCCACCCCAGAAGCACTTCCTCCGGGTCCGCAACGCGGCCCGTTGCCAGCAAGCCGGTGCACAACGCGATGTCTCCGGGCCGCACCGACCGGACGTCGTCGTCGGCTTCCTCCACCCGGCCGATTCCGCCGATGCCGAGCACTGTCGGTGTCGCGATCCCGCCGCGGTCTCCGGCTGTGAGCGCCCGGGTGTACGCCGGCACCTGAACGGCGAGCATCCGCAACACCGCTCCACCGGGCCGCACCTGAGGTTCCGGCACCTCCTCGAGCCGAAGTCCGGCGTCAGTCGAGTCGAGAGTCCATGCCTTCATGTTTTCAAGCCTCCTTGCGAATCCGCCTCGCGCTGCGAGGCGCTGGTGGGGCTGGCGGTCCGGTGACCGGCGTACCAGTGATGACAAATGTGACAACGGCGAGAAGCCCGTGGGCGGCACCCGCCGCGGCCGCGTGGAATGCCGCCAGTCCGAGCAGGACCTGGGCGATGATGCTGACCATGACGACCGCGCCCCATACGGGCGTGCTACGAGTGCGGGTGAAGAACGAGCAGACTAGCAGGGCCAGGCCGAGCAATGGGATGATCGACTCACCCACGACATAGTGGAAGGCCAACCCAGGGTATCCACCGAGTTGCGCAGGGCGGCCCGCGCGGCGCTCCGCGATGGGCCTCGTCCTCATCGCCTACCTCGGCATGATCGTGCCCGCGGTGGGAATGGGCATCGCCACCGAATATGTCGCGGCCACCACCTCGATGAGCTGGTTCACCGGCATACTCCTCGTACTGCTCGCGGGAGTCGCCGCGGTGCTGATCAAGTCCAATCGCGGCCGCCGGAGCACCGAAACTCTCGACCCGAGTTCACACGCCGTATGAAGCCCGGTTGCCGCGGACCCCGGGCGATCCGCGGGTTCGCGGCAGTCTGGATACCTGAAGAGAGGGGTATTGTCTTTGGAAGACACTGTACGGGTATCGGACGGCCGGGTGATCGACGTCCGAGTGAGCGGATCCGACCACGGCATCCCGTTGGTATTCCATCCCGGGACGAACCGTCGCGGACGTAGCAGGCGATATGGCCGCGATCCTGGATCATCTGGGGGAATCATCGCCGGGATGTCAAGCCTCCTGTCGCCAGTCGACCGGGACTGCCTCGCCGGCGCGTATGCCGAAGACTTCGTCACCGGTTTCCGGGAGGCGCTGCGCGCCGGCATCGATGGCTGGGTTGATGATGACCTGGCCCTGGTCGGGCCGTGGGGTTTCGCACTGGACATGATCAGGGCCCCGGTCTTCGTATGGCAGGCAGCGACCTCATGGTGCCCTCCGCGCACGGTCAGTGGTTGGCGTCCCACATCCCGGGCGCCGCTGCCCATCTACTACCGGGGGAGGGCCACCTGTCGCTCGCGGGCCGCAACGCGAACGCGATGCTGGATGAACTGATCGCATCGATCTGATCGCGACGACCGGGGCCGCAGGTCGTGAGCCGAGGAAGGTCGTCGAGTTCGACGACTGCGCTGTCCGACGAGGGGCCAGACGCGAGAACGCCCCCACCGTCACGTGGGGGCGTCCCGCGGTGAGGAGCGTCCGCGCCTGGCCCACGCCGGCCACCGCATTCGCTCGACCCACCGATCTGGAGGCAGGGCTCCGCACAGGGGGAGTTACGGAGTGCCTCAGTGAGAACACCTTACTGAGCGCCTTTGACGATGTGAGCGTTTTTGCACAGGACCGGGGCACCTTGGACAAAACCCGAAATGGCATGGGCACGGGCGTCCGCGAAGGAGGCGAAAACCACTGCAAACAGGGCGTAGTGAAGAGAGGCCCGAACGCAGTGGGAACCTGGGCGGCGCTGTGTAAATCGCGTGAGTGGCTCCCCTCGCCGACGTCACCAGGAGGTCGCGCGGGGCCGCCCCTCGTCATACCCGCTGGCACTCTGCACCCCGACGAGCGCACGGTCGTGGAACTCCGGGATGGTGCGAGCACCGGCATAGGTGAAGCTGGAGCGCACGCCGGCGACGATGGAATCGACGAGGTCTTCCACCCCGGGGCGTTCAGGGTCGAGGAACATCTTCGACGAGGAGATGCCCTCCTCGAACAGGGCCGCACGCGCCCTGGAGAAGGCGCCGCGTCCCTGGGTGCGATTGCGCACGGCACGGGCCGAGGCCATGCCGAACGACTCCTTGTAGAGCCGCCCGTCCGGGGTGCGCCCCAGATCGCCGGGGCTCTCCCAGGTGCCGGCGAACCACGAGCCGATCATGACGCTGGCCGCGCCGGCCGCCAGCGCCAGCGCCACGTCGCGCGGATATTTGACACCGCCGTCGGCCCAGACCTGCGCGCCGGCCTCCCTGGCGGCCGCGGCGCAGTCGAGGACCGCCGAAAACTGCGGCCTGCCGACACCGGTCATCATGCGGGTCGTGCACATGGCTCCCGGCCCGACCCCCACCTTGATGATGTCCGCCCCGGCGACCGCGAGATCACGGGCGCCGTCCGCGGTGACGACGTTGCCGGCCGCGATCGGCACCGGGGCGCCGCCACCGGCGACATGCGCATCACGCACCTGCCGCACCTGACCCAGCGCATCGATCATCTTGTCCTGGTGGCCGTGCGCGGTGTCCACGACCAGCACGTCGGCGCCGGCCTGCAGCATCGCCTTCGTCTTCGCCGTCACGTCGCCGTTGATGCCGATGGCCACGCCGACGCGCAGCCGTCCCTGACCGTCGAGCGCGGGCTGATAGATGGCCGAGCGCAGAATGCCCTTGCGGGTGAGGACACCGGCCAGTGAGCCGTCGGACGCCACCACCGGCGCGAGGTCGAGGTGTGCCGCGTTCAGTCGCTCGAACGTGTCGTCGAGGTTTGCGTCGGTCGTCACCGTCAGCAGGTCGCGGGTCATGACCTGGCCGACCTCGGCGAAACGGTCGACATCCAGGCAGTCACCCTCGGTGATGACGCCCACGGGCGCGCCCGCCGGGTCGACGACCACGGCGGCACGATGCGCCCGCTTGTCCATCAGGGCCAGCACGCTGGACACCGGGGAGTCGGGGTCGATCGTCACGGGCGTCTCGAAGACCGGGTGACACGCCTTGATGCGGTCGATCGTGTCGTGCACGATGTGCACCGGAATGTCTTGGGGGAGTATGGCGATGCCACCGCGCCGCGCGATGGTCTCGGCCATACGGCGGCCCGAGATCGCCGTCATGTTGGCGACGATCAGCGGCACGGTGGCACCGGTGCCGTCTCCGGTGGTCAGATCGACGTCGAGCCGGCTGCTCACCGCGGAGCGCGATGGCACCATGAAGACGTCGTTGTAGGTCAGGTCGTATGCGGGGCGATCGCCGAGGAACTTCACATGAGCGATCGTACGCAGCGATCGGGGTGTGCGTGCCGGGGTACGGTGTGGCCATGCGGATCACTCATCTCGGCCACTCGTGCCTGCTGCTGGAAATGGCGGGACAGCGGCTGCTCACCGACCCGGGCACCTTCTCCACCTTCGAGTCGGTCACCGACCTGGATGCGGTGCTGATCACGCATCAGCACGCCGACCATCTCGACGTGGACCGGTTGCCCGCACTGCTGGAGGCCAACCCGCGGGCGATCGTGCATGCCGACCCGGAGACCTGCCGGATCCTCGCGACTCACGACATTCTCGCGACCCCGAACCGTGCGGGTCAGTCGTTCGACATCGGCGGGGTCGAGGTGACCCCGGTGGGGGAGAACCATGCCGTGATCCACGAATACATCGACCGCATCGCCAACGTGGGGCTGCTGATCACCGCACCGGACGAGCCGTCCTTCTTCCACCCGGGTGACGCGCTCGACGGTCAGCCTG
>CAYPQR010000027.1:0-15121 GCA_964412865.1 uncultured Intrasporangiaceae bacterium | reverse complement strand
CTACTCGACCAGCCCGGTGTCCGGGTGCTTCGCCGCGGTGATGCTCAGCGGGCCGAGAACCGAAAAATCGTGGTCGAGTCGAAAGCCTGGCCCGGCCGCAGCACAGTGCTCGGATAGCTGGGCTCGTTGGGCGAGTCCGGGAAGTGCTGCGTCTCCAGTGTGACGGCGTCGGTCTGGCGATACAGCTTGCCGGTGAGCCCCAGGTCGGTCCCGTCCAGGTAGTTCGAGGTGTAGACCTGGATGCCGGGCTGGTCGGTGAAGCAGTCCACCCTCCGACCCGACCGTGGATCGAAGAGCCAGGCGGCGAAACTGGGTCGCGAGCCATGCCCGCGGCGCAGGATCCAGTTGTGGTCGTAGCCGTGGGCGAGTTGCAGTTGATGCACGCCGTCACGGATCCGCTCGCCGAATGTGTGCGGATGCCGGAAGTCGAACGGCGTGCCGGCCACCGGCGCAGACGGGCCCAGGGGGATCTGCCCGTCGTCGGTCGGTGAATAGCGGTCGGCGTTGATCACCGCAACATGGTCGTAGATGTCACCAGTGCCCTCGCCGCCGAGGTTGTAGTAGCAGTGATTCGTGAAGTTGACGACGGTTGGCTTGTCCTTCACCGTCGCGTGATAGTGGATGGTCATCTCGTCGCGGTCGTTGACGGTGTAGGTGACAACCGTGGTCAGGGTACCCGGGAAGCCCTCCTCACCGTCCGGACTCACGTAGGTGAACTGCACCCCTACCCTGTCGTGGTGGTGCACCTCGGTGGCTTTCCACACCTTCTTGTCGAAGCCCTCGGGGCCGCCGTGCAGCGTCGCCGTCCCGTTGTTTTGCGGCAGGTGATACGTCACCCCATCCAGTGTGAACTCGCCATTCGCAATCCGGTTCGCATACCGCCCGATCGTCGCTCCGAAAAACGTGGTCCCCGATCGGTATTCATCCAGGGTCTTGCGGCCCAGCACCACGTCGGCCATGCGCCCGTGCCGGTCCGGGGCGTGGATCTCCTGCACCCGGGCCCCGTACGTGATCATCGCCATGCTCAGAGCGTGCCGGCGACCGAACACGTATCGGTCAACCGGTTCTCCGTCCGGCATGGTGCCGAAGTGCTCCTTGTGCACGAACAGCCGGCCGTGGCGATGATGCCGGTGATGATCGTCGGCGTGAGCCGTCCCGGTGACCGCCGACGCAGCCATCGCACCGACACCCACCGCACCGGCACCACGCAGCAGGCTGCGCCGTGCAATCTGTGAGGTCATGACCCTGTTCTCCTCTGCTCGACGCCGCGGGGGTCCTCCGCCCTCGCGCAACTCATCAGGCATAGCGCTCACACCGTGCGTCGTCAAGGGCCGCCCCGGGCGGCCATCGGGCAGCGGGAGCCCGCCGTCAGGGCCTCCCCCACTCCAACACCACTGCGCCCCAGACCATCCCGGCACCAAACGCCGACAGCAGCACCCGATCTCCGGCGTGCAGGCGCTGCTGTTCTCGAGCCGCCGCCAGCGCGATCGGAAGGGAGGCCGCGGACGTGTTGGCGAACTGGCCAACCACGTCGATCACCTTGCCCGGCTGCAGGTGCAGTCGCTTGCCGACCGAGTCGATGATCCGGCTGTTGGCCTGGTGATAGACGAATAGATCGATGTCGTCGAGATCGAGTCGGGCCGCATCAAGCACCTCATGCGTCACGGCCGACATCGACCGCACCGCCCACCGGAACACCGTCGGACCGTCCATGGTGATCTTCAGGTGCCGACGATCCAGACGTATGAGGTCACGACCGCTCCCGTCGGAGTGCAGGCGCGCAGGGCCGATCCGGGACGGACCGTCGACGGCGGCCACGACGACGGCGCCGGCGCCGTCACCGAACAGCATCGCGGACCCGCGGTCGTGCGGGTCCAGGTATCGGCTGAGGAAGTCGGCACCGACGCACACGGCGACCCTCGACCGGCCCGCCTCCACCATCGATGCGGCCATGGTGAGAGCCGACAGGAACCCGGGACAGGCAGCACCGACGTCGAGCGCGCCGGCCCCGTCGGCACCGATCGCCTCGGCGACGAGCGGTGCCGCATGGGGGCTCATCTCCTCGGCGCTCGTCGTGCCGACCAGCACCAGGTCGACCTCGCGGGCGTCGATGCCGGCGTCCGTGAGGGCGGCCTCGGCCGCCTGCGCCGCGAAATCGTCCAGCCGATCGTCCGGACCGGCCACATGCCGGTCCCGGGTGCCAGTGCGCCGGGTGATCCAATCCTCGTCGACACCGAGCGCGGCCGCGATCGCACCATTGCCCACAATGCGCTGCGGCAGAGCCCTCCCGACTCCGACAACCGCAGCGCCCTCAACGATTTGCGCCACACAGCGAGTCTACGCGCGCATACCCTGAGTTCCATGGATTCTCAGCCGGCTCGAGCGTGGCGCGTCCACACCTACGGGCCACCACTCGAAGCGCTGCGGCTGGACGCGGTCGAGGTCTCGCCGCCGGGCCCGGAGCAGGTCCAGGTGTCGGTGCAGGCGGTGGGTCTGAACCATCCTGACCTGCTGCTGTGCGCCGGCCGCTATCAGGAACGTCCGTCGCCGCCCTTCTCCCCCGGCTTCGAGGCCGCCGGTGTCGTCATGCGAACGGGGCGCGGATCCACGCACCGCGCAGGGGAACACGTCATCGTGGTGCCGGAGCTCCCCGGCGGTGCCATGCAGCAGAGCCTCACCGTGCCCGACACACAGGTGTATCCGGTCCCCTCCGACGTGTCTCCGACGGTCGCCGCCGTCCTCCACATCGCCTATGCCACGGCGCATGCAGCCCTCCACCGCCGCGCCGCCGTCGAGCAGGGCGAGACGGTGCTCGTGAGCGGCGCGGCGGGCGGTGTCGGAACGGCCGCCGTCCAACTCGCCCACGCAGCCGGCGCACGGGTGATCGCTCTGGCGACCGGTGCATCCAAGTCCGATGCGTGCCGGGCGTCGGGGGCCGACGCCGTCATCGATCTCGCGCAGACCGGTGACCTGACGGATCGCGTGCGCGACGTCACCGACGGCCGCGGCGCCGAGGTGGTGATCGACGTCGTCGGCGGCTCGCTCTTCCACGAGTTGCGTCGCGTGGTCGCCTTCGAGGGCCGCCTCGTGACCGTCGGTTTCACCAGCGGCGACGTGCCCTCCGAGCCAGTCAATCACGCTCTGTTGCGCAACTATTCGCTGGTCGGACTGCACCTTGCTCGCTACCGTCTCGCCGCTCCCGCAGTGCTTCGTGACATCCACGACACGGTGATCGATCTCCACCGCGCCGGACACATCCGCCCCGTGGTCCACCGCGTCCTGCCGTTCGGCGACGCCCCGGCAGCGCTCGACCTGCTGGCGCGTCGGGAAGTCGTCGGCCGGGTCGTGCTATCACTGTGACCGCGGAGGGTCAGAGCCCGAGCCGCTCGCGCGCACGCTCTGCGAGACGGAACTTCTGCACCTTCCCCGACGCCGTCAACGGCAGCTCCGCCGCCGTGGTGAAGAGGACGTAGGCCGGCACCTTGAAGCGGGCGAGCTCCTGCGCGCAGTATTCGATCAGTTCCTTCGCATCGGGCGTGTCGTCGCCGGCGGGCACGACCCACGCGCAGCCCACCTCACCCATCCGTGCGTCGGGCACTCCGACGACGTGGGCCTGCGCCACGTCGGAGCGGCGATCAATGCGGGCCTCCACCTCGGTGGGCATCACCATCTCACCGCCGCACTTGTAGAGCTCCTTGCGACGGCCGGTCAGCTCCACATAGCCGTCTTCGCGCACGCGACCGAGGTCGCCCGACCGCAACCAGCCCCCGGGTAGCCGGGCACTGACCGTCTCCTGCACCTTGTCGTAATAGCCGGCCGAGACGATCGGGCCGCGAGCCACCAGCTCGCCCTCCTCCCCCGGAGGCAGCAGATGGCCGCCCAGGTCGACGGCCTGATACTCGACGAGCCGCCCGCCCAGGGACGCGTCGCCGGCGACACCGCCATCCTTCGCACGTCCGACCGTGCCGACGAGGTGATCCATCGGGTCGCCGGGTCTGGTGAAGGTCGTGGCGGCCGACGTCTCCGTCATGCCGTATGCCGTCACCAATTGCTCGAGCCCGAGCTGCTTCTCGAGGGCCATCCACAGGCGGGCGGGCGCCGACTGCGCCGCCGACATCACCGAATGCAAACTGGACAGGTCGGCGTCATCGTCCTCGGCGGCCTCGACGACTGCCAGGCTCATCGTCGGCACGAACAACGCCTCGCCGGCCTGATGGCGGCCGACCGCCCGGAGCGTCTCGTGCGGGTCGAAGGCGTCCTGCAGGATGACGCAGCCACCGACGAACAGAGCCGCCAACAACCCCTCGATATAGGCGAACACGTGGTGCAGCGGCAGCGCGAACAGGATCCGGCGGCCGTCCTCGAACGCTCGCGTGTATGCCGATCCGTATGCGCTGCGGATCTCCATGTCGTGGGTCGACAGCACTCCCTTGGCTGCGCCCGTCGTGCCCGAGGTGAAGAAGATCGTCGCGGTGTCGTCGGGATGCAGATCCGACTCGCGGGTCCGCAACTCCTCGTCGAGCCGTCCGTCGGGGTCGAGCCGCAGGTCGTCCAGGGTCTCGGTGCCCGCGCGGGGCGGCCGTCCGCTCTTGGGCACGGTCACGACGAGGCGAAGGTGGGGCAGCGTCGGCACACGCCGTCCGCGATCCCAGCCGGGCACGATCCGATCGAGTGCGGCCAGGGCGTCGATGGTGCGGAACTCGTCCATGGTCACCACCACGCTCACTCGTGCCTGGGCCAGCACCAGAGCGAGCTCCTCGGCCTGCAGCAGGAAGTTGAGCGGCACCGCAACGGCTCCGACACGCGCGATCGCAAACCGAAGTGCCACCGTCTCGGGCCAGTTCGGCAACACCATGGCGACGTTGTCACCCGGCTGCACACCGTGGGCGATCAGTCCGCGGGCGAGCTGTCTGGTCCACTGCTGCATCTGCGCATACGTCACCGTGGACTCGTCGGTCAGCACCATCGGACGATCGGGCCATCGCCGCGCAACGTCGTCCAGGAGCCGCGGAAGCACCCGCCGTTCCCATGGCCCCCACTGCTGTTCCAGCGCGTCTCGCCGTCGACCCGCGTCCGCGACGGACGGCACCTCACCTGATGTCATGCCCTGCTCCTGACCCCGGAGGACACCGAAACTCTACTCTGGCAGGTCGGGCCCGTCCCCCGTTTTCGGCCACCACGCGTGAAAGTGGTGCACCGGCCCGTGCCCCGATCCGACGTGCAGTCGGGATGAAGCGCGCAGTGCATCCGTCAGGTAGTCCTTCGCCTCGCGGACCGTCGTTCCCCAGTCCTTGCGCACCGGCCGCAGAGCCGCGGCGGCAGCGGACAACGTGCAGCCCGTCCCGTGCGTGTTCGCAGTGTCGACCCGCGGGGCCGCCAGTTCGTAGGTGCGCCCGTCGGCGTGCAGCAGGTCGACGCTCTGGCCGCCCTGCAGATGACCGCCTTTGAGCAGCACCCCGGGAGCCAGACCGCGCAATGCCTCGAGCTGACGCGCCATCTGCGTGAGCGACGCGGCAGGCTCGGTATCCAGCAGCACGGCCGCCTCAGGGAGGTTGGGGGTGATGAGATCGCACAACGGCAGCAGCCGATCCCTCAGCGCCGATGTCGCGTCCTCGTCCAGCAGCCTGTCGCCACTGGTGGCGACCATCACCGGATCGAGCACGACGACGGGAAGGCGCCGCTCCTCCAGCACGGCGGCCACTTCGACGATCACCTCGGTCGTGCCGAGCATGCCGATCTTGACCGCATCGACATGCACGTCGTCCAGCAGGTTCTCCAGTTGCTCACGGACCTGCGCACCGGTCAGCTGGTACACCGCAGCCACACCGTGCGTGTTCTGAGCCACGACTGCCGAAACGACCGCGGTGCCGAACGCGCCCAGGGCGGAGAACGTCTTGAGATCGGCGCTGATGCCCGCGCCGCCGCTGGGGTCGGTGCCCGCGATCGTGAGCGCCGTGGGGATCATGCGAGACCGTCCCAGGTCGAGCGCAGGCGGGACGCCGCAGCCTCAGGGTCGTGAGCGGCGCAGATGGCGGACACGACGGCGACACCCGACGCTCCGGCAGCGCGTAACACCGGCAGATCGGCCTCACCGATGCCTCCGATCACCACGGCCGGCATACCTCCGGCGGCGATCACCTCCCTGACGCCGTCGGCCCCGAGCGGATCGGACGCATCCGGCTTCGTCGCCGTCGCACGGTACGGGCCGACCCCCACATAGTCGATCGGCGCACTCGAAGCCTGTTTCGCCTGCACAACATTCGAGACCGAGTGACCGATCACCATGGACGGACCGCACAGCTTCCGGGCCGTGTGCGGATCCATGTCGGACTGCCCCAGGTGCACACCGTCGGCTCCGACCGCCAGCGCGACGTCAACACGATCGTCGATCACCAACGGCACCCCCGTCCGGCCGAGTTCGTCGTGCAACGCCGAGCCAAGCGCACACAACTCCCTCGTCGTCGCATCATGATCGCGCAGCTGGACGACGGTTGCGCCTCCGGCGACGGCCCGACGCACGGTGTCCCGCACGCCGCGCCCGCCGCACATCGCGGTGTCGGTGACGAGGTAGACCCGCAGATCGACGACGTTCATGCCCGAAGCTCCCTCGCGATGTCGACCGGATCGAGGGTGGAGAGATCATCGATCAATCGCACGGCGAAACTGCCTGGCCCAGCCGACTTTTGCACGGCGTGCTCCGCCGCGATGGTCATGATCGCGGTGGCCGCGACCGAGGCCAGCACCGGTGAGGTCTCGACCGCCGCGCAGGCCGCCACCACGGCGCCGAGAGCGCAGCCGACACCCGTCACCCGGGTCATCAACGGATCCCCGTTGGCGATGCGCCACGTCTGCACGCCATCGGTGATCAGGTCGACCGGCCCACTGACGGCGACCGCGCCAACACCCTTCGACAGCAGCGCCTCCGCCTCGGCCTCCGCGGCCTGAGCGCCCAGCGTGCTGTCGACGCCTCGTGCCGCACCCGCGCCTCCTGCGAGACTGATGACCTCCGAGGCGTTTCCCCTCACGACGGTCGGTTTCGCCGCGACCAGCTCCGCGGCCAGACGCGTGCGATATCCGAGCCCGCCGACCGCCACGGGGTCGAGGATCCACGGCGTGCCCGATGTTTGCGCGGCCCGTGCCGCCACCCTCATCGCGTCTGCACGTTCATCCGTCAGGGTGCCGAGATTCACCAGCAGCGCATCCGCCGCTGATGCGAAATCGGCCGACTCCTCGCGGTTTTCGACCATCGCCGGTGACGCACCCAGCGCCAGCAGAACGTTGGCGGTGAATCCCGCGACGACGATGTTCGTCATACAATGCACCAGCGGTGCGCGCTCGCGCACGCGCGTGAGAACGTCCGCGACGGCTGTGGCATCGGTCATGCCTTCCTCCTTCGGGTCGTTTCGACGGCCAGGGTGGCGACAGCAGCCACCACGAACGACACGACGGATGCGCTCATCCACTCGGGCGCACTGAAACCCACCGACGCGTCCAGGTCTCGCCACATATTCGACCACCAGTCGACCTGACCCGGCGAAACCATCTGGTATGCAATGAATCCGATGGCCCATGGAGTCAGCATGAGCGGCCGCGGGGCCGAGGACTGCGACAGATCCCATGACTGATGACCACCGGCCCAGTAGTAGTCGACGAGCATCACGGCGAGCAGCGGCACGAATACCGAGCCGATCAGCCCGAGGAATCCGGCGAAGCCGTAGATGTCGACCGCAAGAGCGAGAACGGTCATGAGGACACCGAGCACGACCGAGATGAGCCGGCGGTCCCATCGTGGCCTGAAGTTCTGGATCGACATCGTCGCGCTGTAGAGATCTACGAACGACTGGTCCACCTCCCGCACCGAGATCACCGCGAAGCACAGCGCGCCGAGCGGTATGGCGAGAAATGCGGCAAAGACCCTGTCGGTGTCGCCGCTGACTTCGATCAGGAAGGCGAGCCCCAATGCATAGCAACAGATCTGGGTGACGCTATAGCCGAGGAAGGTGCCGACCAGGCTGTCGCGGCGGCTGTGCGAGTGTCGCGAGTAGTCGGCGACGACCGGCACCCATGAGACCGACACGGCGATGCAGGCATCGACGCTCACTGCGAAGCCCGACCATCCCCCGCCCGAATGTCGTGGCAGGCCGTCGGCGAGCAGTCTCGCCCCGAGATAGAGCATTGCCAGGACCACTGCGACCGTGACATAGCGACGCAGCATCTTGACCCAGCGCAGCGGATAGATCGACAGCAATATCGAGGCGGCACCCGTGGCGATCACGACGGGCCACGTCGGCACATCGGTCAGTGTCGTCACCGCCGTGGCAATGGTGACGATCTCGAACGTGCCCCACCCGACGAGCTGGACGATGTTGAGAGTGGTCGGCAGATATGACAGACGTCCGCCGAAGAGCCCGCGAAGCAGCACCATCGCAGGCTGACCGGTGCTCACGCCGGGCAGACCGGCGGCGGCGATGGCGGCTGTGCCGATCACCGTGCCGACGACGATGGCCAGCAGCGCCTGCGGTATGCCGAGCTGCGGCGTTCCGGGGCCGTGCGGCTGCAGCACGACGATGGCACCCGTGAACCCCATGAGACTGATACCCAGGTTGGCCCAGAGCCCGAGCTGGTCGCGCAGCGTGAGGTTGCGCGGCGCGGCCTGCTCCAGTGTGGGCGGCACCTCGGTGTGCGAGGCCGAATGAACTGACGTTCTGGTCGTTTGCGTGCTGGTGCCCAACGATCGATCCTTCCTACGCCGGCATTACCCGGTCCAGGTTCAGGCGGTCGGCAGCCACAACTGCCCTCTCAGCCCGGTCGTGTCCGAGCTCCCGCGATGTGCCGTCCCAGCGTAGCAAGCCGTCCGTCGCACGCCGGCGGCATGGACGATCAGGCCGGTCGGTCGACCTTGTCGAGTGCCTGGCGCAGATCGGCCAGCAGGTCGTCGGGGTCCTCCAGACCGACCGAGAAGCGGATCGTGCCCTCGGTGATGCCGACGGCCTCGCGGTCCTCGGCACTCATCGAATGGTGCGTGGTCGTGGCCGGGTGGGTCATCATCGACTTGGCGTCGCCGAGGTTGTTCGAGATGTCGACCACCCGCAGACTGTTCAAGAATGCGAACGCCGCCTCGCGACCGCCTCTGACCGAGAAGGTGACGACCGTGCCGCCTCCGCTCATCTGCCGCGTCGCCAGTTCGTGCTGGGGATGCGAGGCGAGCATCGGATACCGCACGCTCTCGATGCGCGAATCGGCCTCCAGCGCCTCCGCCAGTGTCAGGGCCGTCCGACCCTGCTGCTCGACGCGCAGACGCATCGTCTCCAGGCCCTTGGCCAGCACCCAGGCGTTGAACGCCGACATCGTCGGTCCGGTGCGCCTCGCAAGCTTGGTCGCGTCCTCGTTGATGAACTCGGCGGGGCCGAGCACGGCCCCGCCGAGCACCCGGCCCTGTCCGTCGATGTGCTTGGTCGCGGAATACACGACGACATCGACTCCGTGCCGCATCGGCTTGGAGAACACGGGCGTGCCGAAGACATTGTCGACGACCACTGTCGCACCGGCGGCGTGCGCGAGCTCGGACACGGCCTCGATGTCGACGAGTTCCTGCATCGGGTTGCTCGGCGTCTCGAAGAACACGGCGGCGGCCGGTTGCGCGAGGGCGTCGCGCCACTGCGCGATGTCGGCCCCGTCGACGAAGACCGTCTCGACTCCCCACCGCGGGAACACCTCATCCAACAGCGCGACGTTGGCGCCGAAAAGGTTGCGGGACGCCACAACCCGGTCACCACTGCCCAACAGCGCGCCGAGCGCGATGAAGACCGCCCCCATGCCGGAGGCCGTCGCGAGGCAGGCCGGCGCGCCCTCCAGCAGCCGCAGCCGCTCCTCGAACACACTCACCGTGGGATTGCCTCTGCGGCTGTAGACGTACCGGTCCACATCGCCCGCGAAGGCCGCCTCGGCATCCTCGGCACGGTCATACACGAAGCCGGACGTCATGAACATCGACTCGGCCGTCTCATCGAAATTGCTGCGCTGCAGACCGCCGCGCACGGCCGTCGTGTCGAACTGATAGGTGCCCTGATCGGTCATGAGGTCAAGATTCGCACATCAGCCCTGCAGGTGTGCGGTCTGGTTGAGCAGCGAGATGCTCGCGTGCCTGTCGCGCCACATCCTCACCTCGCTCAGCGAGCCCGGGTCGGCCTGCAGCATCCAGGCACGCTCCATGTCGACGCCCAGCAGCCCCCCGAGCACGGCCATGATCGGCGTATGGTGCGTCACGACGACGGCGGTCCCACCCGGTCCTGCCGCATCGACAGCTCGTCGGAACGCCGCCTGGACACGCGATTCCAGCGTCCGGCGGCTCTCCCCACCCGGACGGGCGAAGTCCGGGTCGCTGCGCATACGCAGGAGACCCTCATGGTCGCGCCGGTCGATCTGGCCGATGGACAGTCCGTCCCAGTCGCCGATGCCCTGTTCGTCCCAGTCGGCGTCCTCTCGGGCCGTGACGCCGAGTGCTCCTGCCACCGCGTCGCCGGTCTGCTTCGCCCGGCGCAGCGACGAGGTGATGACCACGGCTCGGCCCGTCACCGTCCGCGCCACCTCCCGCGACGCCGCGGCGGCCTGCGCCCGCCCTTCGGAGCTCAGCTCCGGATCGGCCCCGCCGCGCCCGTCCAGTCTGCGGGCGGCGGTGAAATCTGTTGCCCCATGGCGCAACAGCACGATCCGTGCCGGTTGGCCGACGTCTGGTTCCGGGTGGCCGTCCGCCTGGGCCCCGCCTTGCTCGGCATCGGCCGGCGCCTCGTCACGCCACAGGTCGCGATGGACCGTGCGGCCGTCCATACCGTCGTTGGACAGCTTGTCGGCGTGCTTGTTCTGGGCGCGAGGGATCCACTGCCACGAGACGCTGCCACCGGCCTGCTTGCGTGAGCGGACCAGATCCGTTGCCTGCGAGGCCAGTTCACGCATCGCGGGATGCTTGATCTTCCACCGGCCCGACATCTGCTCGATGACGAGCTTGGAGTCCATGCGCACCGCGACGTCGGCCGACGGATCGATCTGCGCAGCGGCCGTCAGGCCCGCGATCAGGCCCCGGTATTCCGCGACGTTGTTGCTCTCCTTGCCCAGCGGTTCTGCCCTCTCCGCGAGCAGAGCGCCCGAGCCGGCGTCCCGCACGAGGGCTCCGTAGCCGGCGACTCCCGGATTGCCTCGCGATCCTCCGTCGGCCTCGACGATCAGCGAGCGCCCGCTCACAGGCCCGACTCGGCCGTGCGCACCAGGATCCGGCCGCACTCCTCGCAGCGCAACACCTCGTCATCGGCCGCGCCCCTGATCCGCGCGAGATCCGACTGGTTGAGTTCGAGTCCGCATCCGCCGCAGCGACGGCCCTGTAGAGGAGCGGCTCCCAGACCGCCCTGGCGCTCCCGTACCTTCTCGTAGAACTCGAGCAGCTCGGCACCCACCCCCGCGGCGACGTCGGCGCGCTGGGCCAGGATGTCGTCGCGCTCCCGGTCGAGGGCCGCGATCTCCTCGTCGCGCTGCTGGGTCAGCTGCTCGATCCTCGCTGTGAGGTCGCGGCGCTCCTGCTGACGCTTCTCGAGATCGGCCCGCAGGGACTCGGCCCGCTCCATGACCTCCAGTTCGATGTCCTCGAGCTCGGACTGCCTCCGCGCCAGGGTCTCCAGTTCGTGTTGCAGGCTCTGCAGCTCCTTCGAACTGCCCTGGCCGGCCTCGAGACGCTTACGGTCCCGCTCGGCGCGGTCACGCACCAGCTGGACGTCGGCGTCGGCCTTCCTCGTCTCCCGTTCGACGTCGTCGACCCGGGTCTCGGCGAGCACGCACTCCTCGTCACAGGTCGCGTGGTCCGCCGTCGCCTTGTCGACCTCCGCCAGGACGGGCAGCGTCCTCGTGCGGTGGGCGATCTGCGCCAGCCTGCTGTCCAGCTTCTGCAGATCCAGCAGGCGCCACTGCAGCCTGATGTCAGCTTTCACGGGTGCTCACTTTCCGCTCTGATGTCCGCCTGCCCGACGAGGAAGTCCCAGGGGTCGGTGCGAAGCGTGCTGATGTGAGTGTCCACGCTAGCCCCTCGCCGGCCCAGCCCGTCGAGCACACGTCGCGCGGCCGTCTCGAGCCAGAGCGACTCGGTGGCGAAGTGACCCGCGTCGATCAGGTATGGCGTGCCGCCGCCGGCCTCCTCGCGGGCCTCCAGCGCTGGGTGGTGGCGCAGATCGGCCGTCACGTAGACGTCGGCGCCGCTCGCGCGCACCGCGTCGAACCGGTCGTCACCCGCTCCGCCCATCACGGCGACCCGTCGCACCACGGCTTCCGGGTCCCCCGAGACCCGCAGGCCGACCGGGGTCGCGGGCAGAGCGGCCGAGAGGCGCTGCGCGAAGTCGTGCAGGGTCGTGGGCGCCGCCAGGTCACCGACGCGACCGATCGGCTGACCGTCCTCCTGCGCGAGCGGTGCGCAGGACGACTCCAGCCCGGCCGCCTGTGCCAGCGCGTCGTTGACCCCAGGTCGGGCGACATCGGCACTGGTGTGCGCGCAATACAGCGCGAGGTCGGCCACGACGAGGGTCGTGACGGCACGGCCCTTGGCGGTCGTCGTGTCGACCGAACTCACGCCGCGCAGCAACAATGGGTGGTGGGTCACCAGCAGATCGGCGCCCGCGTCCCGTGCCTCCTCGATCACCGACTGCGTCGGATCGACCGCGAAGTGGATGCGGCGCACCGGCTGTCGGGGGTCACCGGTGACGAGGCCGACCTTGTCCCAGGTCGCGGCCGTGGACGGCGGATACAGATCGTCGAGCACGGCCGTGACCTCCTGCAACGTCACGGAGTCCGGGGCGTCGATGTCATCCCTCACGTGGGCCCGGCCGGGTTCGAACCGACGACAACCGCGGTGTAAACGCGGTGCTCTGCCAACTGAGCTACAGGCCCCGACAAGCGCGCCGCAGCATGGCCGACGCGCCCGGCGACTCATTCTGTCAGGCTCGCCCGACCGTGTCCGCGCGGGCCGCACAACCGCCGGGCACCGGTGGATTCACGGGCCCGGCGGTGTGCGGGACGACGGAGGGAGGAGGCGCGGCCCGGTCAGGCGCTGTGGTCCCGTCGCACCATCAGGGCGGCCAGCACGGCCAGACCGGCCAGGATCGCCGCCACCGTGAAGAGCAGTCCGTTGGCCGAGACGACGGCGTGCTCCACGGCGGCTCGTGCCGACGCCGACATGGCGGCGAGCTGGTGTGGATCGACTGCACCGGCGTCTACGGAAACGGTCGAACCGGCCAGTTCGTGATGCAGGCGCGCAGTGAATGCCGAACCGAGGGTGCCGACGCCCAGCGCCCCTCCGACCGTGCGGAGGAAGGTCGCCGTTCCGGTGGCCGCACCCACCTCGGCCATCTTCACGCTGTTCTGGACGAGCACCATCGGCGTCTGGAACAGCATCCCGATGCCGGCGCCGGCCATCACCATCAGCACAGCCGTGACCAGCGCCGAACTGCCGGCGTCCAGTGCGGCGATGCCCGCGACACCGATCGTGAGCACCGCCGTTCCCACGATCATGGCGGTCCGGAACCGGCGTCCCCGCGTCGTCCAGCCTCCGATGAGCAGGGAGACGGCGATCGCCGGCAGCAGCATCGGCAGCAGCAGCAGGCCGCTGTCGCTGGCCGACCGATGCTGCACGATCTCCATGAACACCGGCAGGAAATTGATCGCCGCCATCATCACGGCGCCCATGGCCAGCGCCAGCACGATGAACGACGAGACGACAGACCGGTCGCGGAAGAGATGCAGCGGCAGCACGGGGTGCGCCGCGCGCCGCTCCACCACGATCAGGGCGGCGACGCCGGCCACACCGACCGCAAGCGCGGCGATCACCTGTGGCGAGGCCCACGCATACTCACTGCCCGCCCAGGTGCCGGTGAGCACGAGACCGGTGCTCGCGACCGTGACCGCGACGAGCCCCGCGACGTCGATCCGCCCGGTGACGGGCCGCTTGGGCAGGTGGATGAAGACGATCGCGCCGATCAGGGCCAGGCCGATGAGGGGCACGTTGAGCAGGAAGATCCACCGCCAGCCGAGGTGATCGGTGATGATGCCGCCGACCCACGGCCCGACGATCATGCTGAGCGGTGCGACCGCTGCGACGAGGCCCTGATACCTCGCCCGCTTCTCGGGTGCGGCGATCTCGGCGATGATCGCGATCAATGTGGTGAACATCATGCCCGCGCCCAGACCCTGGACGGCTCGTGCGGCCACCAGCGACGTCATACCGGCGGCCAGGCCCGACCCGAGCGAACCGACCAGGAAGAGCCCGAGTGCCGCCAGCATCATGCGCCGCCGGCCGAACATGTCTCCGAGACGCCCACTGGCGATCGTCCCGATCGCCATCGTGAGCAGGTAGCTGGTCGTGATCCAGGCGAGCTTGCCGAATTCGCCGAAGTCGCCGGCGATGCTCGGCAGGGCGGTGGCCGCGACCAGCGCGTCGAGCTGGAGCGGAATCAGCGCGAGCATGAGGCTGATCATGATCGGCACGGGTCGCAGCGGGCGCCCCTGGCGCGGCGGCGAGGGGGCCGTCTGAAGCGTGGACATGGATTCTCCTTACTTGTCGACCGGCAAGTTACTTGCCTGCCGACTAGTAAGCACCATGAACCTGCCGGTCGTCAAGTAAGCACGTAGAATCGGCGCACGGAACGATGAAGGGAGGCGGACGGGTGCCGCGCGGAGACAGGAACACCAAGGACGAGATCGTGCGCGTCGGCATGCGCATGTTCGTCGAACAGGGCTATGACAAGACCACCCTGCGCGAGATCGCCGACGAACTCGGCGTCACCAAGGCGGCGCTCTACTATCACTTCCGCACCAAGGAAGACATCGTGCACGCGGCCCTGGACGCGCACACGGCACGCATCGACGGCATCGTGCAGTGGCTCGACGAGACCGATGCCGGCGACGCGCGTGACAAGGAACTCGTCGATCGCCTGCTCGACATCTTCACCGGGCCGTCCAACCTCGCGATGAGATTCAGTCAGAGCAACCCGACCGTGTTGTCGCGCAAGGAGTTCGGCGCCCGTGGTGTCGACCAGATGTACCGGCTCGTCACCACGATCGCCGGCAGGGATCGCGACGCCGAACGCGC
>CAYPQR010000026.1:0-15252 GCA_964412865.1 uncultured Intrasporangiaceae bacterium | reverse complement strand
CCGGCGAGCGAACAGGAGTCATGATGCAGTTCGGAATCT
This sequence comes from uncultured Intrasporangiaceae bacterium, assembly GCA_964412865.1. GTDB lineage: Bacteria > Actinomycetota > Actinomycetes > Actinomycetales > Dermatophilaceae > Leekyejoonella. The sequence goes on along the minus strand of CAYPQR010000026.1, from coordinate 15,213 downwards.
TCTCGGTGAGCGACATCACTCGTGACCCGGTCTCGGGCACGACGCCGAGCGAGGCGGAGCGGATCGACGCGGTGATCAAGATCGCGCAGAAGACCGAAGAGGTCGGTTTGGACGTGTTCGCGATCGGCGAGCACCACAACCCGCCGTTCTTCTCCTCGTCGCCGACGACCCTGCTGGCCGCGATCGCAGCGACCACCAGGCGGCTGATCCTCACCACCTCGACCACGCTGATCACCACGAACGACCCGGTGCGGATCGCCGAGGAATACGCGATGCTGCAGCACATCTCGAAGGGCCGGATGGACCTGATGCTCGGGCGCGGCAACACGGCGCCGGTGTATCCGTGGTTCGGCAAGGACATCCGCCAGGGCCTGCCCCTGGCGCTGGAGAACTACAACCTGCTGCACCGCCTGTGGCGCGAGGACGTGGTCGACTGGGAGGGCAAGTACCGCTCGGCCCTGCAGGGCTTCACCTCGATCCCCCGTCCGCTCGACGGCGTGCCGCCGTTCGTCTGGCACGGCTCGATCCGCACACCGGAGATCGCCGAGCAGGCGGCCTACTACGGCAACGGTTTCTTCGCCAACCACATCTTCTGGCCGACCGAGCACTCACTGCGACTGATCGACTTCTACCGTCAGCGCTTCGAGCACTACGGCCACGGGAGCCGGAAGCAGGCCATCGTCGGCCTCGGCGGGCAGGCCTACATCGCGAAGAGGTCGCAGGACGCCTACACGGAGTTCCGCCCCTACTTCGACGTCGCGCCCGTCTACGGTCACGGCCCGTCCCTGGAGCAGTTCAGCACGATGACGCCGCTGACGGTCGGCAGTCCCCAGGAGGTCATCGACAAGACGCTGACGTTCCACGACACGTTCGGTGACTACCAGCGCCAGCTGTTCCTGATGGACCACGCCGGTCTGCCGCTCACCACGGTGCTGAAGCAGCTCGATCTGCTCGGCGAGGAGGTCGTCCCCGTGCTTCGCAAGGAGCTCGCCGGCCGCAAGGACCCGGATTCGGCCGACGCGCCGACGCACGAGTCGCTGGTGCGTGCCACGTATGGCGACGCGCCGGCGCGGCAGCCCCGGCCCAACGCCAACCGGGGTGACAACGTGACCGGTGGCTCGCCGTACCAGGACAGCGAGGGACAGGTGGCGTCCTACCCGGACCTGGTCTGATCGGCGGAGCATGACCGAGAGCGAGGCGGGCCCGATGGCGCGGAGCAAGGGCCGATTGGCCAACGACGCGTGGGAAGCACTGATGACGGCGCACGCGACGATGCTGCGGCAGCTGCGTGCCGCGGACATCTGGGACGAGGTGTCGATGCGCGAATACGACGTGCTCTACACCCTGTCCAAGTGCCGCGCGCCGCTGCGGCAGAGCGAACTCACCCGTCACGTGCTCCTCAGCCAACCGGCCATCTCCCGGCTGGTCGACCGGCTGGTCGCGCGCGGCCTGGTCGCCCGGACCGCCGACCCTGTCGATGGCCGCGGCGTCCTCCTGGAATTGACGCAGGAGGGTGCCGCGGTGCAACGCCGGATCGGCGCCCGGCACGCGGCGGACGTGACCCGGTCGGTCACGGCGCGTCTGACCCGAGCCGAGCTCGAGGAGCTCGAAGTGCTGATGAACAAGCTGTCCGGCGATGAACGCGCCGGCCGGCAACCCTGATCGACGGAAAGGAACACCGATGAACCAGTCCGAGCGGATGACCCCTGCCGACGAGACGCGCCCCTACCGTCTCGTGGTCGTCAGCGCCGGCACCAGCGACCCGTCATCGACTCGTATGCTGGCCGACCGGATCGCGGACCGTGTCGCGGCGCTCGCGCAGTCTCGTGACGAGAAGGTGCTCATCGACACGGTCGATCTGCGTGTGCTCGCGTCGGAGATCTCCACCGCTCTGGTGTCACAACTGCCCGGGCCGGGCCTGGCCCGCGCCGTCGACCTGCTTCGCGACGCCGACGGCCTGATCGTGAGCACGCCCGTGTACAAGGCCGCTCCCAGTGGCCTGTTCAGCTCGTTCTTCCACGTCCTCGACAACGATCTGCTGATCGGCAAACCGGTCGTCCTGGCGGCGACGGCCGGCACGCCACGGCACGCCCTGGTGATCGATGACCAGATGCGTCCGCTGTTCGCGTATCTGCGGGCGCTCAGCGTGCCGACGTCGGTCTTCGCGGCCGGCGAGGACTGGAACTCCACCGAACTCGGGTCGCGCATCGACCGAGCCGCGTTCGAACTGATGCTGCTGATCGAGAGTGGGTTCGCCCAGAAGATCCGCAACGGCTCGTGGCAGCACTACCAGCATGAGTACGGCAGCGCCGGCGGCACCGAGCTCGACATCGATCTGAGCAGCGACCTGATGCGCCTGGCCACCGGCGGCACTGCAGGCGGCACATCCTGACACGGTGGAGGCGCGAGGATGGGCGCCATGACGCGCACACCCGTGATCATCGCCATCGACGGCAGGAGCGGCGCCGGTAAGACGACCCTCGCCGGCGCCGTGCGGGCCGAGCTGCCGGGTGCGCGAGTGCTGCACATGGACGACCTGTATCCGGGGTGGGACGGCCTCGCAGCCGCAGTCGAAATCCTGACCGACGATGTGCTCGCGCCGCTTCGACACGGGCGACCGGGACGCTACCGCCGTTTCGACTGGCACGCCATGGCGTATGCCGAGGAGCACCGCATACCGGCAGCCACGCCTGTGCTCGTGGTCGAGGGGTGCGGCGCCACCGTCGGTGACGCGGGCCGGCTCACCGATCTGCGGATCTGGGTGACGGCCGCCACCGGCGTCCGCAAGGCGCGCGGACTGACCCGGGACCACGGCGACTTCGCGCCGCACTGGCAGGCCTGGGCCGCTCAGGAGGATCGGCTGTTTGCCCAGGACGGCACGCGGGCCCGCGCGGACCTCGTCGTCGTGACGGATCCGTGATGGGGGCGCAACACCAAAACTCCCACCCTCGCTGGTCGAGTAGCGAGCCCCTGGGCGAGCGTATCGAGACCTGCGAGCCAGCGTTGCCAACCGGTTTGACAACGCATCCTCCGAGGTCTCGCTCCCCCGCGCGCTGCGCTCTATGCGGGAGGTGCCCCCATTGCCTCGCGCTGGGCGCTCGGCTACTCGACCAGCTGGCGCGGCGTCAGTCGTCGCGCTCGGGTGTGCTGTGCTGCTCGACCAGGACGGCCAACCGCATGGCCTCCCGCTCGGCGAAGGCGCCGTCGGCGCGCTGCACGGCCATGACGGTCAGCTGCTCCGTGTCGGCCAGGTCGAGCACCAGCCAGGGTGCGCCGCCACCGAACTGCACGCTCACGATCTCCTCCCAGGGGAGGATCCGCGTGCGCACCAGGTTGTGCACGATGAGCGCCTCGTCGGTCGGTATGGCGCGCACCAGGCCGAACCGCAGCACAACCAGTCCGACGACGACGCCGAAGGCGATCATCAATCCGCTGTCCACGTTGCTCCAGCCGGAGGCTCCCCCGTGCTGGATGTTCAGGGCGAGAATCGTGAAGAAGACGACCACGGCCACGGCGGTGACCACGGCGACGAGCCGGGCGCGACGCGGCCGGAAGGTCCGCGTGCTCTCGGTCATAGCCGGCAGGCGGCGATCTCGGTCACGAGGATGGCGCGCGCCCCCACCTCATACAACTCGTCCATGATGGCGTTGGTCGACGCACGCGGCACCATCGCACGCACGGCGGCGTATCCGCGATCGTGCAGCGGCGACACGGTCGGAGACTCCAGGCCGGGTGTGAGCGCGCAGGCCCGCTCCACCAGCTCGACGCGGATGTCATAGTCGAGCATCACGTAGCGCTGCGCCGTCAGGACGCCCTGCAGCCGGCGCTGCAGCACCTTGACCGCGGGGCTGGGGGCGCGATCGGCCGGCCGGATCAGGACGGCCTCGCTGGTCAGGATCGGTTCGCCGAACGTCTCCAGCCCGTTGTTGCGCAGGGTCGTGCCGGTTTCGACGACGTCGGCGATCACGTCGGCCACCCCGAGCGTCACCGCCGTCTCCACGGCACCGTCGAGGCGGACCACCGAGGCGGTCACACCGTGCATGGCGAGGTCGGCTCGCACGATCTCGGCGAAGCTGGTCGCGACCCGGCGACCCTCGAGGTCCTCGACCTTCGACGCGGTGCCGGGCCGCCCGGCATACCGGAAGGTCGAGGACCCGAAACCCAGAGCCATCATCTCCTCGGCCGGGCTGGCGGAGTCGCGCAACAGATCGCGCCCGGTGATGCCGACGTCCAGGGTGCCCTGGCCGACATAGACGGCGATGTCGCGCGGCCGCAGGAAGAACATCTCGATCTCGCCGTCGCGGACCACGAGTTCCTTGCTGTCGCGCCGCCCGCGATATCCGGCTTCCCGGAGCATCTGGGCCGCCGGCTCCGACAGCGCACCCTTGTTGGGCATGGCCACTCTCAGCATGTGCGTGTGCTCCTTGCGTGTCGAACGTTCGAGCTGATGTCTCGGGGCGGGGTCACAGATGGGTATAGACGTCCTCGAGGCTGATGCCGCGGTCGAGCATCATCACCTGCAGGTGATACAGCAGCTGGCTGATCTCCTCCGCCGCACGCTCGTTGCCCTCGTGTTCCGCGGCCATCCACACCTCGGCGGCCTCCTCCACGATCTTCTTGCCGATGAAATGCGTGCCCGCGTCGAGTTCGGCGACCGTCTTGGACCCCTCGGGGCGCTCCTGCTGCTTGCGGCCGAGTTCGTCCCACAACTGCTCGAAGGTCTTCACGCTCGCCAAGGTTACGGCGTCGAGACCGCAGCCGGTGCGGCCGTCCGCAGTGCGAGTGCCGTGGCCACCGCCGCGGTAGCCGCCTCGTGGCCCTTGTCCTCGATCGATCCCGGCAATCCCGCGCGGGCCCGCGCCTGCTCCTCGTCATCACAGGTGAGCACCCCGAACCCGACGGGGATGCCGGCGCGCACGCCGACCTCGGTCAAACCGGCGGTGGCCGCCTGGCAGACATAGTCGAAGTGCGGTGTTCCGCCTCGGATGACGACGCCGAGCGCGACCAGTGCGTCGTAGTGCGGCGCGAGCCTGCTGCAGGCGACGCTCAGCTCGAACGTGCCCGGCACCCGGACGACGAGCGGGTCGTCGACTCCCGCCTCGGCGAGCCCTCGTCGCGCTCCGTCCAGCAGCCCGTCCATCACTTCCGTATGCCATGAGGCCGCGACGATCGCGACCCTCAGGCCGGCGCCGTCCACCGTGAGGCTCGGCGCGCCATGTCCACTCATACGGGTCTCCTCCTCACGCGCCGGTCAACAGGTGACCGAGACGTTCCTTCTTGGTGTGCAGGTAATACGCATTCTGCGGAGTGCGCCCGACCTCGAGGGGAACCAACTCCTCGACGGCGATGCCCACCTGCTCCAGCGCATCGCGCTTCCTGGGGTTGTTGGTGAGCAGCCGCACCCTGGCAATGCCCAGGTCGCCGAGGATGGACCCGGCTGCATCGAACTCCCTCGCGTCGATCGGCAGCCCCAGCCGCGTCTGGGCATCGACCGTGTCGAGGCCGGTGTCCTGCAGCGCGTAGGCCCGCAGCTTGTCGATCAGGCCCACGCCTCGGCCCTCGTGACCGCGCAGGTAGATGACGACACCCGGCTCCTCACCGATGCGCGCCAGCGAGGCCTGCAGTTGCGGCCCGCAGTCGCAGCGCAGCGAGCCGAACGTGTCACCCGTCAGGCATTCCGAATGCATGCGCACGAGCGCCGGATCGTCTCCCGTGCCGTGCGGACTGATCAGGGCCACATGCTCCGCTCCGGTCATGAGGTCCACGTAGCCCCAGGCGGCGAACGTGCCGTGCCGCGTCGGCAGCATCGTCTGCGCCGCCCTGCGCACCCGGTCGTTGCGGCGCCGCCACCGGGCCAGGTCGGCGATGGTGATCACCACCAGACCCTCGCTGTCGGCGAGGCGTTCCGCGTCGGGCAGCCGCATCATCGAACCGTCGTCGTGCACCAGCTCGACGATCGCTCCGACCGGCGCGAGACCGGCGAGCCGACACAGGTCGACGGCCGCCTCGGTGTGCCCTGCGCGCTCGATCACCCCACCCGGCCGTGCCCGCAGCGGGAACACGTGACCCGGCCGGGTCAGCTCGTCGGGACGCACCTTCTGGTCGGCCAGCACCTGCAGTGTGCGCGACCGGTCGGCCGCGCTGATGCCGGTGGTGACGCCGGCGCGGGCGTCGACCGAGACGGTGTAGGCCGTCTGCTTGGGGTCCTCGTTGGTGGCCACCATCGGTGGAAGCTGCAGCCGGTCCGCGACCTCCTCGGGCATGGGTGCGCAGATGACGCCGGAACCGTGCCGGATCGCCCACCCGAGCCAGCGCGCCGACGCATGCTGTGCGGCCATGACGACGTCGGCCTCGTTCTCGCGGTCCTCGTCGTCGGCAACCAGCACCGGCTTGCCCGCCTGCAGCAGCGCAATGGCCTGTTCCACGGTTCCGAGTGTCATGATGCCTGCCTTGCTGGTTCATGGACTGGTTGGAGGGGCCGGCCGTCGGCGCGAGACTCGCGCAACCAGACGGTGAAGCCCCAGATGACGAAGACGGCGTATACGGCATAGAGGACGGCCGACGGGTAATAGCCGAAGTGCAGCAGTTCGGGCACGCCCACGAGGTCGACCGCGATCCACGCGAGCCAGAAGTCGGTCCACCCGCGCGCCATGGCGAAGGTTGCCGCCATCGATCCCACGAAGATCCATGCGTCGGCCCAGTAGTAGTAGCCGGGTGCGTCCCAGCCGGCTCCGACCAGCCGGAACAGCCACTGGCAGATCAGGACTCCGACGACCCACAGGCCGATCAACGCGATCCGCACCCGCGCGCTCGCCCAGCGTGGATGCACCGCCGGTGCGCTCGTGCCGCCCGCGCGCCGGGTGCGGCTCCACAGCCACCAGCCATAGACGGACGTCACGATGAAGAACACCTGCCGCGCGGCCTGGCCGAACATGACCTGACCGCCGTGCGCGGTGAATCCCAGGCCGAAGAACACCGTGAACAGCATGGCGTTGCCGACGATCCCTGCCGCCCAGGCCCACACCTTGCGGCGCATCCCGCCGACCGCGGACAACACCCCGAAGAGGTTGCCGATGATCTCCCGCCACGTCACACCCTGGCCGGCGATGGTCAGATGCGCGTCATAGAGGCGCTCGAAGACGTTCACCGGACCGCACCATCCGTCGCGGTCAGCCGTTCGACGTATTTGGCGATGACGTCGACTTCGAGGTTGACGGTGTCACCGACCTGGGCTTGCCCGAGCAGTGTCGTCTCCAGCGTCGTGGGGATCAGCGAGACCGTGAAGGCGTCAGCTGCCACCCCCGCGACGGTCAGCGACACCCCATCGACGGCGATCGAGCCCTTCTCGGCGACGTAGCGGGCGAGCCGGTGCGGCAGGCCGATCGTGATGACCGTCCAGCGTTCACCCGGTTCGACGCGGGTCACCGTGCCGGTGCCGTCCACGTGACCTTGCACGATGTGCCCGCCGAGCCGGCCGCCGGCGGGCACGGCCCGCTCCAGGTTGACCCTGTCACCGGGCCGCAGGCCCGCGAGACTGCTGCGATCGAGCGTCTCGGCCATCACGTCGACAGTGAAGACCTCGTCGTCGTGTTCGACCACGGTCAGGCACACGCCGTTGACCGCGATCGACGCGCCGTGCACGGCGTCGCCCACCACCCGCGGGCCGCGGACCCTGACGACGGCCGACCGGTCCAGCCGATCGACGGCGACGATCTCGCCCAGTTCCTCGACGATGCCGGTGAACATCACTGACCCCTTCCGGTCTTCGGCCGAAGGACGAGCCGCACGTCGTCGCCGAGGCGCCGCACGTCGAGCAGTTCCATCGTGGCGGCGTCGGCGATGGTGCCGACCCCCAGCGACCCGAGCACCGCGAGGCCCTCTCCCAGCACCTTGGGTGCGATGTAGGCGACGACCTCGTCCACCAGGCCGGCGCGCAGGAACGCCGCGGCGAGCGTCGGCCCACCTTCGAGAAGGACGTGGCGGATCCGCCTCGACCACAACGTTTTCAAGGCGCCGTCGGGGTCGTGCTCGGTGATGACCAGGTGCGGTGCGCTTGCATCCAGCACCCGAGATTGCGGTGGCAGAGCCGTGCGTCCGATGACCACACGCAGCGGTTGCGGGCCGTCATGACCGGGCAGCCGCACGGTCAGAGCCGGATCGTCGGCCAGCACCGTGCCGGTGCCGACCATCACGGCACCGACCTCACCACGCAGCCGGTGCACGTCCTCGCGCGCCTTCGCGCCGGTGATCCAGCGGCTGGTGCGGTCGGCGGCGGCCGCATACCCGTCGAGCGTGCCGGCCACCTTCCAGGTCACCATGGGCCGTCCTCGCCGCATCGCGATCGTCCAGGCCCGGTTCACCGCGACGGCGTCGTCGGCCAGAAGACCGTCCTCGACCTGCACACCGTGGCGGCGCAGCAGTGCTCCTCCCCCGGATGCGTCCGGATTGGGATCGGCCTGTGCGTAGACGACGCGGACGACACCGGCCGCGATCAGCGCCTCGGCGCACGGACCGGTGCGACCGTGATGGGCGCACGGCTCCAGCGTGACGTATGCGGTCGCGCCGACGGTGGATTGTCCGCCGGCAGCGGACAGCGCGGCGACCTCGGCGTGCGGCGTGCCGGACCCCCGGTGATATCCCTCGCCGATCACACGGCCGTCCGCCACGAGAACGCACCCCACCCGGGGATTCGGGTCGGGGACGGGTCCACGACGAGCCAGCGCGAGCGCGGCTCGCATGTGGGCTTCATCGATGGCTGTCGAGGTCACCGTCACTCCTTCGAGGTCCGCGGACCCCGGGGTGACGTCGGGCCCGACCCTCGGTCGCCTTGCGGCACCGATTCGTCGGCCCCCGCCCCGCCGAAGCGGAACGGCGCGCTGCCTCCCATCCGGACTTTGACCGTCGGTCCCGGAATTCCACCAGGTCAACCAGCCACCACGGCTGGGTCGCGGACTATCACCGCCGGCTCGGAATTTCACCGACCCCGGAGCACGTACCGCCAGTATGTCACGGCCGGCACGTGGATGACACCGCCAGGGTGCGTAACCGGCCGACGGCCGCCGCCGCGTCCTGCGCTCCGTAGACCGCGGATCCGGCGACGAAGACGTCGGCGCCGGCCCGCGCACACTGCTCGATGGTGTCGGCCGAGACTCCCCCGTCGACCTGCACCCAGATCTCGCCACCACGACGTTTCACCGCGTCCCGCACCTGCGCGACCTTGGGCATCTGGTCGGCCATGAACGCCTGCCCGCCGAAGCCCGGCTCGACGGTCATGACCAGCACCATGTCGACCTCGTCCAGCAGCTCCTCGTAGGGGGCAAAGGGGGTGCCCGGCTTGAGGGCCATGGAAGCGCGTGCGCCCGCGGCCCGGATATCGCGCGCCAGCCGCACCGGATCGGCCGCGGCCTCCAGGTGGAAGGTCACGCTGCCGGCGCCCGCCTCGGCATACCCGGGAGCCCACCGGTCGGGGTCGTCGATCATCAGGTGGCAGTCCAGCGGGATGGGGCTGACCTTCGCCAGCGCCTCGACAACGGGTCGGCCGAGCGTCAGGTTGGGCACGAAATGGGCGTCCATCACGTCGATGTGGGCCCAGTCGGCGTCGCGAATGCGGCCGAGTTCGGCCTCCAGGTTTGCGAAGTCCGCCGCGAGGATGCTCGGTGCGATCTGCATGGCTGCGATTGTCCCAGAGGCTCAGCGGGCCTTGCGCAGCAGCGCGAGGAACATCGCGTCGGTGTGGTGCCGATGTGGCCACAGCTGCACCCATGGCCCGCCGCCGAGGCCGGGAATCGGGTCGCCGGTCGAGTCGACGAACAGCGGCCTCGCGTCCTCGAGGGTCACGTCGTCGCGGCCGTCGACGACCGCCTCGACGACCTCCCGGGTTTCGGCCACGTGAGGGCTGCAGGTCGCGTAGGCGACGATGCCTCCCGGCTTGGCCGCGAGGACGGCCGATTCGAGGAGTTCACGCTGCAGGGTGGCCAGTGCGGGCACGTCGCCCGCCGTGCGCCGCCACCGCGCCTCCGGTCTGCGGCGCAGGGCTCCGAGCCCGGTGCACGGGGCATCCACCAGCACCCTGTCAAAGCGCTCGGGCTCGTCGCGTCCGAGGTCGCGCCCGTCGCCGGTGCCGACCATGACCTCGATGTCGGCGTCGAGGGCGGCGGCAAGCGTCGCCTCGACCAGTTTCGTGCGGTGTTCGCTGATCTCGTTGGCAAAGACCACCGCACCCTGCGCGGCCGCCAGTGTGGCCAGCAACGCCGTCTTGCCGCCCGGCCCGGCACACAGGTCGAGCCACTCCTGATCGTCGCCGGCGACGTCCGCTGCCGCGACCGCCAGCGCGAGCAGCTGCGATCCGACGTCTTGCACCGCGGCCCGCGTCGAACGCACGGCGTCGAGCGCACCCGGGTCTCCTCCGTCCATCACGGCGCCGACGCGGGACAGCGACGACGGCCGCGCACCCGCCTCGACGAGTTCCTGCACGGTCGCGAGGCCGGGCCTGGCCACGAGCGCCACACGCGGCGGGGCGTTGTCGTCAGCCAGCAGTTCGACGAGTTCATCGTGCAGTCGTGCCTCGTCGACGACACCACCGGCTCGTAGGGCACCGCGCAGAGCGCGCACGACCCACAGCGGATGGGAGTGCTCGATCGCCAGCGCCTCCAACGGCTCACGATCCGACGTCACCTCGGCGACCCAGTCCTCGCGGGACCGCTCGCTGAGCCGGCGCATCACCGCATTCACCAGGCCCGCCGCGCCCGCACCGTTGACCTCCCGCGCCAGGGCGACCGTCTCCGAGGCCGCGGCGTGCGAGGGCACGCGCATTCCGAAGAGCTGATGAGCGCCCAGGCGCAGCGTGTCGAGCACGGGACCGTCGATCCGGTCGGCCGGCCTCGACGACGCGATCTCGATCATCGCGTCGTAGAGGCCCCGCATCCGGACGGCCCCGTAGGTCAGCTCGGTCGCGAAGGCCGCATCCCGTCCGCGGACCCGGCCGGACCGCAACGCCTTGGGCAGTTCGAGGTTCGCGTAGGCACCGTCCGCAACGGCCCGCGAGACCTTCCAGGCGACCAGACGGGCGGGGTCGGCGCGACGGCGCCGCTGCGACGGCTTGGCCGCCGATCGCGGCCGTTGTGATGTGCGTCGCGCGTCCGGCCGCTGGCGGCCCTTGGCGTTGCGGTAGCCCTCCTCGCGCGGGCCGTGCGGCTGCTCATCCATCGAACGACTCACCCGACGCGATGCGCGCACCGCGGGCCCAGTCCGCCGCGTCCATCTCCTTCTTGCCGTGCTGCTGCACCCGTGTGAGCCGCACGCCGCCCGACCCGGTCGACACCGTCACCTCGTGCTTGCCGACCTGCAACGCACCCGGGGTCGCGGCGCTGTCGAGGTGTGTCGGCTCCACGGGGCCCACTTTGAGCCGGCCGCCGCGGAACGTGGTCCACGCGCCCGGTGCCGGCGTGCATCCGCGCACGCGCCGGTCGATCGCGAATGCCGGCTGACGCCAATCGATCCGGGCATCCTCCACGGTGATCTTCGGTGCGATGGAGACACCGTCCTCGGGCTGTGCGACCGGCGTGATGGTGCCGTCCTCCATGCCGTCGAGGCAGGCCACCAGCAGGCCAGCGCCACCGTCGGCCAGGCGGGCAAGCAGGTCTCCCGCCGTGTCGCGCTCGCGCACGGATTCGGTCATGGAACCGAGCACGGGCCCGGTGTCGAGGCCCTCCTCGATGCGAAAGACGCTCGCACCGGTGATCTCGTCACCGTGGATGAGCGCGTGCTGCACCGGCGCGGCTCCCCGCCAGGCGGGCAGGAGCGAGAAATGCAGGTTCACCCATCCCCGGGTCGGGATGTCGAGCGCCTGCCGGCGCAGCAGGGCGCCGTAGGCGACCGCGGCACACACGTCCGGCGCGAGTTCACCCAGCGCGGCCAGGAACTCCGGCTCGTGAGCGCGTGCCGGCGACCACACCGGTAGGCCGTGCGCGTCGGCGACCTCGTGGACGGGTGACGGTCGCAGCCGACGGCCGCGGCCGGCCCTGGCATCCGGGCGCGTGACCACGCCGACGACCTCGTGCCGGGACCGCAGGATCGCCTCCAGGGACGGGACGGCGACCTGTGGGGTGCCGGCGAACACGACTCGCATGCGATCGGCCCGCCCGTCAGTCCAGTGCCTTGACCGGCAGGCCCCGCACGAGCAGATCGGATCGCAGATCGCCGGGCCCGACGAACGGCACGGCGTCCAGGCCCGCGGCCAGCGCCGCCTGCACGTTGGCCGGGCTGTCGTCGATGAAGATCGAGTCGTCGAGGCTGCCGAGGTGGCGGATGCGAGACTCCAGCACCTCGAAGATCTCCGGATCGGGCTTCGCCACGCCCTCCTCACCGGAGACGATGATGTCCTCGAAGAGGTCGAGGAAGTCGAAGCGTTCGACCGCCTGAGGAAACAACTCCTCCGACCAGTTCGTGAGGGCCACCAGCGGCACATCCGCGTCGTGCAGTTCCCTGGCGATGGCCACCGTACCGTCGATGGCGCCGACCATCGACGCGCCGAAATTCTCGCGGTAGGCGCGGATCTCCGCCTCGTAGTGCGGGTGGCTGGCGATCGCGCGATCCTCGGCCTCCGCCCAGCGCCGCCCAGCGTCCTGCCTGCGGTTCCACTCCTGGAAGTCGAACCCCTCGTCGTCCAGGAACGCCCTCGCCCGGGCATCACCGACGCCCGCGGCGATCGCCGGGTGCGGATCCCATGAGATCAGCACATTGCCGAGGTCGAACACCACCACGTCCACCGGACCGGGAGCGAGGTCGTCGGGTAGCGAGTCGGTCATCGCGAGCATCTCCTGCGGCAGCGCGGTCGTCATGTGCAGAACCGTACCCAGCCCGTCACAGCAGCCCTGCCGCCGGGTCGACGCGCACCTGCACCGTGCCCGGCCGCTTGCGGGCGCTGCGCGTGGCCCGCGCCGCACGCAAGGCCTCGGTGAGAGCCGGCCCCTGCGGCCACGGCACTCGCAGCAACAGCCGGCAGGTCGCATCATCCCCGCGACTGTCCAGCGGCCCGATGCGCTCGACGTCGTCCGGTAGCTGCGCCGCGAACTCCTGCACGTCGTCGCGGCTGCCCGTCAACTCGGTCATCAGCGCAGCGGGCGGCAAGGCCAGCTCCTCGCGGTCGGCGAGCTCTCGCTGCGCGAACCACTCCGGCGCCCACCGCACCAGCGCCTGGACCGCGGGCACCGGCTCGTCCCGGGCCACCGAGCACAACACCACCGACGCGCCGGGACGGGTCAGTGCCGCCGCCGCCAGCCACCGGCGCAGCGCCTCTTGGCCGGCATCGAGTGTCGGACGGTCGACGAGCGCCCACCCGTCGAGCAACAGGGTCGCGGCGTATCCCCCGTCGGCGAGCGGTTCGGCGCCGGGCGTGGCGATGACCAGCGCAGGTTCGGGTCCGACCCGCGACACCACCTCCCCGGCCCCCGACCGGACGACCGGCACCGAGCTGAACGCCCGGCCCAGTTCCTCTGCTGTGCGGCGCGCCCCGATGCTGCCCGCCCGCAGCCGCCGCCCCCCGCACTCGGCACACACGAACCGGGAACACACCGTGCCGCACCAGCGACACGCCGGGTCGGTGCCGCCGTCGCCACGATGCAAGGGCCCATGGCATCGCGGGCATCTCGCGGGGGTGCGGCAATCCTGGCAGCGCAGACTGCGCACATAGCCGCGAAGCGGCACCTGCACGAGCACCGGCCCGTCGGCGAGCGCGTCGTGCGCCGCCTGCCAGGCCGACGACGGTATGCGCGCGAGCGCCGCGGGCCCGGAACGCGCCACTTCCCAGTCGTCCCCAGCCACGTGCACCCTCGGCAGCGTGCCGCGGTCGCGCGGAGCCTGCACCGGCTGCGCGACGGACTGCTGCACCCAACGCTGAATTGCGACCGACCTGGCGAATCCGCCTGAGAGCATGGCGCATTGCTCCTGCCGGGCACGCAGCCGCAGCACCTCCCGCACGTGAGGGTAGGGTGCGCGCGGCTCGCACAGCAGGTCGTCTCCGTCATCCCACCAGGCCACCAGGCCGAGGTCGGCGACGGGAGCAAAGGCGGCCGCGCGGGTGCCTACGACGCAGCGCACGTGACCGCGCAGCAGTTTCAGCCACGCGGTGTATCGGGCCTGCGGCCCCTGGTCGGCGGTGAGCCGCACGAAACCGGACGCGCCCAGGCACTGCGTCAGCGACGCCGCGACCCGGTCGACGTCGCGGTGGTCCGGCACGACGATCAGGGTGCCGCGGCCGCCTGACAGAGTCGCCGTGGCCGCCTCGGCGAGAGCGGCCGGCCAGTCGAGCTCCGGTGACGTTGTCGGCGTGGCCAGCCAGGCGGCAGCCGGCGCCTGACCGTCGGCGAGCCGATGCAGCAGCGCCGGACCGGCCGGATAGCGCTGCCACGCGGCGCCGGCCTCCGGATCGCCGGATCCGCCCGGCTTCTGCGCGGCGGCAGGCTGCGTATCATCGAGGGCCCGCTCGGCCCGGGCGTGACGGGGCGGGATGGCGAGCCGCAAAACGTCGTGCACCGTGCCGGCATACCGCTTTGCCACCGCCTGGGCGAGCTCGAGGATCTGCGGGGTGAGGACCGGCTCGGCCGAGACGACCCGTTTGATCGGCGCCAGCCGCCCCTCGTGCTCTGCCGCGGCGGCACGAGCGACGATGTAGCCCGCGGTGTCGCGGCCGGCGAATCGCACCTTGACGCGCACCCCCGGGCGCGCGTCGTCGCTCATCGACGCCGGCACGGCGTAGTCGAACGGCCGGTCGAGGTGGGCGAGGCCGACGTCGAGCAGCACCTTGGCCACCGGGTCGACCTCGGCCGGGTCGAGATCCCCGGCGGGCCGACGGGAGCCGGACCGCGCCGCGGTGTGCAGCAACTGCAGTTGCTGCGCGCTACCGCGGTGCTCCGGCTCACTCACAGACGATTCCTATCGCACCGCGCCGACATGCGCCCGGCGCGAGCCGTCAGCCGCGGGCTGCTCGCTGCAGTTCCTCCACCCGGTCGGTGCGCTCCCAGGTGAACGCCCGCTCCACGCCCGGAGCAGAAGTGCGCCCGAAGTGTCCGTAGGCGGCCGTCGGGCGATAGATCGGACGCAGCAGGTCCAACTGGTCGACGATGGCGGCCGGACGCAGGTCGAAGACCTGCCCGATCGCCTTCTCGATGGTGTCCAGCGGCGTCGTCTCGGTGCCGAACGTCTCGACGTAGAGCC
>CAYPQR010000025.1:0-15354 GCA_964412865.1 uncultured Intrasporangiaceae bacterium | reverse complement strand
CGTCATAGTTGCGTGCGCCGAACGACGCCTGGCCGTGCCGCACCAGCAGCAGCACACTCATCGCCTGGCGTCGCTCATCGTGAGATCGAGGTGGTGGTCATGTGTGCTCTCCCTGCCGTGTGCCTCGCCCAAGCTATCGCGGCGGCGGCCGGCGGACCGCGTCGGCCCGGTGCCCTGCGGATTTCCGGATGCCGGACACCCCGCGCGGTGTCCGTGCCGGCCCTGAGATGATGCCCTACGTGAAGGCTCTGTTGTTGGAAAGTATTCATCCGCTCGCCGAGACCCTGCTCAAGGAGGCGGGGATCGAGGTCGAGACCAGACCGGGTGCGCTCGACGAGGACGAGCTGATCGACGCCCTCCGGGGCGTGCACCTGCTCGGCCTGCGCTCCAAGACGGAGCTGACGGCGCGGGCACTGGACGCCGCGCCCGATCTGCGGGCTGTCGGCGCCTTCTGCATCGGCACCAACCAGATCGACCTGAAGGCGGCGGCCGAGCGCGGCATCGCGTGCTTCAACGCGCCCTTCTCCAACACCCGCAGCGTCGTCGAGCTCGCGATCGCCGAGATCATCGTCATGGCCCGCCGCCTCAGCGAGAAGAACATGGCCCTGCACGACGGGGTCTGGGACAAGAACTCCAAGGGCAGCCACGAGATCCGTGGCCGCCGCCTGGGCATCGTGGGCTACGGCAACATCGGCAGCCAGCTGTCGGTGGTCGCCGAGATGCTCGGCCTGCAGGTCTACTACTACGACACCGAGGAAAAGCTGGCGATGGGCAACGCCCGTCGCTGCGGCAGCCTCGACGAGCTGCTCGACGTGGCCGAGGTCGTCACGCTGCACGTCGACGGCCGCCCCGGCAACGCCGGGTTCTTCGGGGCCGAGCAGTTCGCGCGGATGCGGCCGCGCTCGCTGTTCCTCAACCTGTCCCGCGGCTTCGTCGTCGACTACGCCTCCCTGGCCGAGCATCTGCAGTCGGGCCACATCGCGGGGGCCGCCGTCGACGTCTTCCCGCAGGAGCCCCGCAAGCGCGGCGAGCCGTTCTCTTCGCCGCTGCAGGGCATCCCCAACGTCGTGCTGACCCCGCACATCGGCGGATCCACCGAGGAGGCGCAGGAAGACATCGGCCGGTTCGTCGCCACCAAGCTGCGCGACTTCGTCGAGCGCGGCACCACGACCCTGAGCGTCAACGTGCCGCAGCTGACCCTGGAGTCGCGACCCGGGGGTCGGCGCATCACCCATCTGCACGTCAACACCCCGGGCGTCCTCGCCAAGGTCAACAGCATCCTCGCGACGCACGACGTCAACATCGAGGGGCAGCTGCTCAACACGGCCGGCAACAACGGCTACGTGGTCACCGACGTCTCCAACCTGCCCAAGGGCGCCATCGAGGAGCTGGAGCAGATGCCCGAGACGGTGCGTCTGCGCGTGATCGACTGAGCGGCGAGGAGCTCGGTCAGGGTTCGATTCAGCTGAGCAGCCCGGCCATGCGGCGCGCGATCTCGGTCACGATCGGGACGCTGGTCGCAAGAGTCAGCCGAAGGAAGCCGGGCGTGCCACACGCGGTGCCGTCGGTGCCGAGCACCCCGGTGGCCCGCGCGGCCTGGCCGGGTGGCACGGGCACGTTGCGCAGATCGAGCCAGTGGATGTAGGTCGCCGCGGGCATCGTGTATCCCACCTGCGGCGCCACCTCGCGCAGCGTCTCGGCGAACGCCTGCCGCCCGCGGTCCAGGTAGGCGATCGCGTCGTCCAGAT
The DNA here is from genome assembly GCA_964412865.1 of uncultured Intrasporangiaceae bacterium. Lineage (GTDB taxonomy): Bacteria > Actinomycetota > Actinomycetes > Actinomycetales > Dermatophilaceae > Leekyejoonella. The sequence goes on along the minus strand of CAYPQR010000025.1, from coordinate 13,606 downwards.
GGGCGACACCCTCGGGGGAATAGGCCGCGCAGGCCGCCGTCGCGCCGACCGGCGACGTGCCGTGGCGCACGACCATCGGCGATTCCTCCCACGCCCGGCGGTGTCGCGCACAGGTCATGATCAACTGCGCGCACGACAGGCCGGGAAGGTTCCAGCCCTTCGACGCGGACACGGCCGTCACCGTGTGCTGCGCCGTCTCCTCGGTGAGCGAGGCATAGGGCAGGTGCTGCGCCCCCGCATACACCAGCGGCGAGTGGATCTCATCGGCGAAAACGGTCGCTCCGGTGCGCTGCACGACCTCCGCGATCTCGAGCAGTTCGTCCCGCGTCGCGACCTGTCCGGTCGGGTTGTGCGGATTGACCAGCACCAGCAGTCCACCACCGCGCAGTGCATCCTCCAGCCGGCCGGGGTCGAGGCGGAAGCGGCCACCGTCGAGTTCCATCGGCACGGTGACCAGCCGCCTGCCGAGGGCGGCGGGCTGGGCGAGGAACGGCATGTATGCCGGGGTGGGCACGACGATCGGCACATCCGGGTCCACCAACCGGCCGGCGGTGAACGCGAGCGCCGTGAGCACGTCGGGCAGGGTGCGGATCCACGACGGGTCGAGCTGCCAGCCGAATCGCTTTTCCTGGAATGCGGCGCAGGCCTGCCCGACGCGATCCTCCAGCGCGGGCGGTAGGTATCCGGTCAGGCCGCGGGAGATCGCCTCGTCGATCGCCTCGGTCACCGCCGGCGCGAGCGGAAGGTCCGACTCGGCCACGAACGCGCCGAGCTCACCCCTGGTCGGAAGCGTCCATTTGAGGGATCCGCGGGCGCGCAGGTCGTCCGGTGACAGGGAGTCGAGGGAGGCGGCGATGTCCATGAGCCCACCATAGGACCGCGCTCGCCGGCGGGCCGTCACGGAGTCGCCGTGCCCGTCGCCGTCATCGTCGGGGTCGGGACGTCCGGCGCGGTGCGGCTGGTGTCACGCATCGTGGTCACCTCCGGCGTCTTCGTTCCGCCGCAGGTGCGGCCGGAGGGAGCCTCGACGATACGCCGAGCGTTGAGCACCTTCGCGGAGTCAAGGCTCGGGCGACCCTGCACGACATTGCGGAACGTGAATCGGCGGATGGTCGTGAGGGTGCAGCGGGAGTTCCAGTCGGCGATGTCGAACGAATACTCGCCGGTGAGGATCTCGGTGCCGCTCTGCGCGTCCTGTGCGATCCGCGCACCGAACAGCCCGCCACCGGTGAAGGTGCCGACGGTCATCCGGTTGCCGTCGAGCTCGGGCGTGTGCAGGTGACCGTCGACCAGCAGCGTGTGCTCGGCCTTGATCCCTTCCAGCGCGGGGGGTTCGTGGCTGACCAGCACGTCGGGCATCGCACGCCGGCCCAGCGCATCGAGGAACCGGTCGCGCGCCGCGACCTGCTGCGACGGCCGGTGCGGGTCGCCGTCGCCGTAGTAGCGCGGATCGTTGAATCCGGCGAACCTGACGCCCGCCATCGTCACCTCGTGGTAGGTGTCGTCCGAAGGCTGCAGAAGGTGCACGTTGGGCACCTTCGCCAGGCGGTGCAGCAGCCGGTGGTCCTTCGGGCTGGACGAATCGTGGTTGCCGGCGATGAAGAGATACGGGATCCCGAGGCTCTTGATCCCCTTGAAGATCCCTGCGACCCGCGCCTCCTGCTCGTCACCGAAGTTGATGAGATCTCCGCTGTCGACGACCGCATCGACCTGCTCGTCCTCGATGATGTGCTTCATCAGCTGGTATTGATCGATGCCGTGGATGTCGCTGACGAACAGCACGCGCAGTGCCCGGGGGCTGTCCGGCGCGGCCGGGACGAACTTGTTCTGCAGCGCCTTCGTCAGGGCGAGTGCGCTGATGACGTATCGGGACGCCTCCGCGCTGCGATGGGACAGGTGACCCAGGATGTCGGTGTTCGCGCGCGCATAGCCCAGCAGACTGGTCGTCGCCACGTTCGCCACCCGATCCTGGCGGAACGCCTGCCAGCCCGCGAAGGCCGGCGCGACCACGACGAGCGCGACGGCACCGGCGGCGTATGCCGTCAGCCGTCTGCGCCCGCCTCGCCAGGCCCGGAGCGCGAGGATCACCGCGAGGTCGGCGACGACGAATCCGACCAGGAATCGGAGCGACAGACCCACGATGGTCTCGTGGATCACTCGGTCGAGATCCTGGGATGACGGCCGCAGTGTGCTGATCGCGGGAGTGCCGCTGCCGAAGGCCTCGAGGACGCCCTTGCGCAGCTGGCTGTCGACCACGATGCTCGGGGCGGGCACCGGCCCGTCGAACGTCACGTCGACGTCGCCGAGGACCGTCGGCACCGACACGGTCGAACTCGGCCGCAACTGCAGATGCACCGTCGCTTGGTAATAATCGGTCTGCACGTGCGTCGGGAAGAGCATGGTCGCCGCGACACCCGCCACCCATCCCACGACGCCGAGCATCACGACGACTCCCGTATGGTGCAGAGTCGGCCCGAGCCGGGGAAGGCGACGGCGCAAACGCATGACTCCATTGTCTCGCCGTGCCGCCCGCCGCGGCGCATCTCATGCGGCGGCGAGCCGCCTCGGGTGGCGAGGCGTCATACGCAGGTCGAAACCCTGCGGCATCAAGGTCAGCCGTTCGGCGACGTCGAGTTCGTAGGCAGGATCGGCGGCGAAGTCGAATCGATGACAGATGCGCGCAAGCAGCAGGATCGCCTCGTGCAGCGCGAACTGGCGCCCGATGCAGGAGCGCTCGCCGGTGCCGAACGGAAAATAGGTGTGCGCCGGACGGCTGCGCACCCGGGCCGGCAGGAACCGGTCCGGGTCGAATTCCTCGGCGTCGTCGCCCCATACGGATGGGTCGCGGTGCACGGCCGCGCTCATGATCAGGCACCAGTCGTCCTTCGTCATCGGGTACGTGCCGGCCAGAACGGTGTCACGCACGGCTCCCCGCGCGAAGCCCGGTGCGGTCGGCCACAGCCGGAGCGACTCGTCGAGCACCCGGCGCAGATACCGGAACTTCGCCACCTCTTCGAAGGTGGGCACGGCGTCGGGATCCTCGCCGAGGATCGCATCGGTCTCCTCGGCGGCCCTGCGCCGCACCTCCGGGAGCGTCGCGAGGTAGTAGAGCGCGAATGACAAGGCGCCCGAGGTGGTTTCGTGGCCCGCGACGAGGAACGTGATGATCTGGTAGCGGATGGCCCGCCGATCGAGGTGCCGTCCGTCCTGCTCGCGCGACGCGTTGAGCATCAGCCCGAGCAGGTCGTGGGTGGACGCGTCGCCCGACGCGACCCGATGGTCGATGATGTCGTCGATGAGCGTGTCGATGTAGTGGCGTGCCGCGAGGTAGCGCCGCCTGCCGCGACGCGCGAACAACCGGCCGAAGGGCAGGACGTCGGTCGCTCCTCGCATCTGACCCCGCCTGAGACAGGTGGCCATCGCCGGCACGAACGGGTCCTGCTCCGGCCTGGTGAACGATCCGAAGTCCTTGCTGAACGAGGTGCGACCGATCGTCTCCAGGGTCAGCTTGGTCAGATTCGGCGAGACCGGCAGCGGCCCGCTCGCGCGGTCCCACAGGCCGATCAACTCATCTCCGACGTCGACCATTGTCTGGTGATAGCCCTTCATCGCCTCCCTGGTGAAGGCCGGGCGCAGCAGGTCGTGTGCGAGCCGCCAGTTCGGTTCGTGGGTGTATGCGGTGAAGAGTCCGTCACCGCCGGTCTCACGGAGGGCCTCGACCCCCGGTGCGAGGCGCTTCTCGAACCTGGACTCGTCGCACAGGTCCGCCGCGATGGCCGCGCCGCGCACCAGCACGAGCTTCTGGCCGAACACCGTGATCTCGTAGAGCGGTCCGAGGCCACGGCTGAGTTCGAGGGCGTTCTGCGTCGGCTTGCGTCCGTCCCCTCTGAACATGGCGGGCAGGTCCCCGGCGATCGGGATCCGTCCAGGAGGGTGTGGCAGATGGACATTGGGCCAGTTGCGCGGCATCCGACGCTCCTTCGGCGCACCTGTGCGGGACGACATCCACTCTAGATCGCATCCCACGACAGGTGTAGAAAAGCGGGCGACGGCGCCGCATGCCTTGAATCACCTCGCCGCACCGGTCACGTAACCTAGGCAGCATGCGAGGCGGCCGGCCTGTCGGCGGCAGATCTGGAGGAACGATGCGAGAAGCGGCGACGGGCCGGCGTGCCGCGACGGCGGTGTCGGTGCTCGGAGCCGCGGTGGTCCTGCTCGCGGGCTGTGGTTCCGGCGCGCCCGCGGCGGCCCCGGTGAGCGCGCCGGTGACCAAGGTGCCCGATTCGGGGGCGGTCGCCACCGAATCGGGCCCGACCTCGAGCATCCCCACGGTGCAGCCGACCAGCGAGCCGCCCGCCGCGACCGCGACCAGGAAGCCCGGGCAGTGCTTCGACCGAGCCGCACTGGATCACCCGAAGGTCACCTCGCGGACGACGATGAAACCGTATGGCGCGCGAGCGACCTTCAGCGACTCGGGAGAGAACCTGTCGATCAAGGTGTCGAAGGCGAAAATGGTTTCCGGTGGCGATACCGGCTTCGACGCGCCCGACGAGGGCGACTCGCTGGTCGTCTTCGACGTCGATGCGGCCATGACCGGTGGGTCCCTGTCACTGATCAGCTATACGCAATTCACCCTGTGGGACCCCGAAGGCAATCCGTGCCGGTCCAACATCTTCTCACCGGCGATCAAGAGCAAGCATCGACTGTCCCTGAAGATGCTCAGCACCTCAGAACCGGCGGCCAAGGGCAAGATCGTCTTCGAGGTGCCCTCCGGCAAGGACTATTCCGGCTTCACCCTGTCGTGGTCGGACGTCTCGTCCAGGCAGCACGCGGCGATCGCATGGAAGGGGTGAGCACCATCAGCGGCCCGGTGATCGGCGATGGTGACGCGGCACGTCGCCGCGGGCTCCGGCGCATGCAGGGCATCGCCCTCGGCCTGCTCGTCCTCGTCGCGATCATCTTCGTCCTCACCCACGGACATTCGGGAGTCTGGGCGTATGTCAACGCGGCCGCAGAGGCGGGCATGGTCGGCGCCGTCGCCGACTGGTTCGCGGTCACGGCGCTGTTCCGCCACCCGATGCGGCTGCCGGTGCCGCACACGGCGATCATCCCCGAGCGCAAGGACGCGATCGGCCGCAGCCTCGAAGACTTCGTGACCGACAACTTCCTGACCGCCGACAACGTCCAGCAGCGACTGGCCGCGGCGCAGGTGCCGCTACGCATCGGCCGGTGGCTGCGAGAGCCGGGCAATGCCGAGAGGGTCGTGCGGGAGTCGGCGCCCGCCCTGGCGCGCGGGCTCACCTCGATCGACGACAAGGAGGTCGCCGACCTGCTCGGCCGCATCCTGCTTCCGCGGCTCGCGCGAGAACCGGTGGCCCCGCTGGGCGGGCACCTGCTCGAGGGCATCCTGCAGGACAGGTCCCACGTCGGGGTCGTCGACACCCTCGCCGACGAGGCGTATGTCTGGGTGCGCGACAACGCGGAGACGGTCGCGGCGATCATCGGGGCGCGGGCACCGTGGTGGTCCCCGAAATGGCTGGACGACACCGTCACGGCGCGGATTCATCTCGAGCTGGTCGCGTGGCTCAAAGAGGTGCGCGACAACCCGCAGCATCGCGTGCGTGAGGCGATCGACCGGTTCCTCGGCCAGCTGGCCCACGACCTGCAGCACGACCCCGACACCATGGCGCGTGCCGAAGCGCTCAAGGAGCGTGTGCTCGCCCACCCGTCGGTCACCGACTCGCTGCTGTCCCTCTGGGGGTCGGTGCGGCAGGCGCTGGTCGAAGCCCTCGTCGACGAGGACGGCGAGCTGCGCGCCCGGCTCGCGCTCGCCCTCAGAGACCTCGGGGAGCGGATCACCAGCGATGAGGAGTTCCGGTCGATCCTGGACCGTCGTCTCGAGCAGATCGCGGGGCACGTGGTCACGACCTACGGCCGGGAGATCTCCGGAGTCATCTCGCAGACCATCGAGCGCTGGGACGGGGAGGAGGCCGCCCGCCGCATCGAGCTCCACGTCGGGCGCGACCTGCAGTTCATCCGCATCAACGGCACGGTCGTCGGCGCGCTCGCGGGCCTGGTGATCTACGCGCTCTCGCAACTGCTGTGACCGGCACCTGGCCGGTCGAGTAGCGAGCGCCTCCCCCTCGCACTCCGTGCTGGGTGGTACCCCCAGCGCGAGCCAATGGGGGCACCTCCCGCACAGAGCGAAGCGCGCGGGGGAGCGAGACCTCGCCTAACGGCTCGGCTACTCGACCAGCCCATGGGGACTTTCCGGTCGGGAGGCCGGTCGAGTGAGGCCGGGATCAGACTGACAGACTGGAGCCCCGTGAGCACCAGACCTGACCGACGCCGGCCACGCGGCCGGGGGAGACGCCGACCGCCCGAGTCGGCGGAGGCCCGTGCGCGGCGTGTCGCTCGACGGCGGGCGCTGGTGCCGCAGGTGCGCTTCCCGGCAGACCTGCCGGTCACCGAGGCACACGACGAGATCGCGGTCGCGATCCGCGACCATCAGGTGGTGGTGATCGCCGGGGAGACCGGCTCGGGCAAGACCACCCAGATCCCCAAGATCTGCCTCGAACTCGGGCGAGGGGTCGACGGAATGATCGGCCACACCCAGCCGCGGAGGATCGCGGCGCGTTCCGTCGCCGAGCGCATTGCCGAGGAGCTCGACGTCCCACTCGGCCAGGCCGTCGGATACCAGGTGCGGTTCGGGGACCACTCGACCCGCGACACCCTCCTGAAGGTGATGACCGACGGCATCCTGCTGTCCGAGATGCAGCGGGACCGGGAGTTGCGGCGCTACGACACCCTGATCATCGACGAGGCGCACGAGCGGTCGCTCAACATCGACTTCATCCTCGGATACCTCAAGCAGCTGCTGCCGCGCAGACCCGACCTGAAGGTGATCATCACCTCCGCGACCATCGATCCGTCGCGGTTCGCCGACCACTTCGCCCGCGAGGGCGCACCGGTGCCGGTGCTGGAGGTGTCCGGGCGGACCTACCCGGTCGAGATCCGATACCGGCCGCTCGTCGAGGAGCGGCCCTCACCCGGTGCCGATGCGCCGCCGACCCTCGTCGACATCGACCAGGTGAGCGGCATCGTGTCGGCCGTCGAGGAGTTGTGGACCGAGGCCAGGTCCGACGGGCTGCCGCAGGACATCCTCGTGTTCTGCTCCGGAGAGCGCGAGATCCGCGACGCCGCCGATGCGCTCACGTCGGCCGATCTGCCCGGCACCGAGATCCTCCCGCTGTATGGACGGCTCTCCTCGGCGGAGCAGCACCGGGTCTTCACCCGCCATGGCGGGCGCCGAATCGTGCTGGCGACCAACGTTGCCGAGACGTCGCTCACCGTGCCCGGCATCCGGTATGTCGTGGACACCGGCACCGCCCGCATCTCCCGTTACAGCCAGCGGACCAAGGTGCAGCGTCTGCCGATCGAGCCGATCTCACAGGCCAGTGCGAAGCAGCGCTCGGGCCGCTGCGGACGCCTCGCCGACGGTGTCTGCATCCGGCTCTACTCACAGGACGACTTCGAGTCACGACCGGAGTTCACCGACCCGGAGATCCTGCGCACCAGCCTCGCCTCGGTCATCCTGCAGATGGCGTCGCTCGGGCTCGACGACATCGCCCGGTTCCCCTTCGTCGATGCCCCCGACAAGCGTCAGATCGCCGATGGCGTAAGGCTTCTCACCGAGCTCGAGGCGATCGACCCGCAGGCCCGCGGCAGACGCCGCCTCACGTCATACGGCCGCAAGATCGCCGCGTTGCCGGTCGACCCGAGACTGGCGAGGATGCTCGTGGCGGCCGCCGAAAACGGTTCACTGCGCGAGGTGTTGGTCATCGTCTCGGCGTTGTCGATCCAGGATCCTCGTGAACGGCCGGCCGACGCGAAGGCGCAGGCCGACCAGGCCCATGCCCGGTTCAAGCACGACGACAGCGACTTCATGGTCTGGCTCCACCTGTGGACCTACCTGAAGCAGCAGCAAAAGCAGTTGTCCGGCAGCGCGTTTCGGCGCATGTGCAAGCGCGAATACCTCCACTACCTGCGCGTGCGGGAATGGCAGGATCTGCATCGCCAGCTGAAGGATGCGTGCAAGCAGCAAGGGCTCGAGCGCAGCGACAACCCGGCCGGTGAGGACGCCATCCATCAGGCGTTGCTGACCGGCCTGCTCTCCCACATCGGTCTGCGCGACCGTGAGGCGCGCAACTACCTCGGCGCCCGGGGAGCCCGCTTCTCGATCCAACCCGGATCGGTCCTGTTTCGCAGACAGCCCGACTGGGTGATGAGCGCCGAACTCGTCGAGACGTCGAGGTTGTGGGCGCGGATCAACGCTCGCACCGACCCGGCGTGGATCGAGCGAGCGGCAGGGCATCTCGTCAAACGGCAATACGCGGAACCGCATTGGTCCCGCAAGCGGGAGTCCGCGGTCGCCTCCGAGCGCGTCACCCTGTATGGCGTGCCGCTGGTCGCCGGGCGCACCGTCGCCTACGGGAAGATCGACCCGGAGGTCTCGCGTGATCTCTTCATCAGGCATGCGCTGGTCGAGGGCGACTGGCAGACGCATCACAAGTTCTACAAGGACAACCAGGCCCTGTTGCGCCGCGTGGGCGACCTCGAGGCTCGGGTTCGCCGCCGTGACCTGCTCGTCGACGACGACACGCTGTTCGACTTCTATGACGAGCGGATCCCCGAATCTGTCGTATCGGCACGGCATTTCGATACCTGGTGGAAGAAGGCCGGCCGGGAGACACCCGACCTGCTGACCTTCACCGAGGACTTCCTCGTCAACGATGAGGCCGATTCGGTCGACTATTCCGACTATCCGAAGCGCTGGCGGCAAGGCGATCTCACGCTGCGCCTCACGTATCAGTTCGATCCGGGCAGTGACGCCGACGGCGTGACCGTCCACATTCCTCTCCGGCAGCTGAACCAGGTGGAGGATCGGGGATTCGACTGGCTCGTGCCCGGTCTGCGTGAGGATCTCGTCGTCGCGCTGATCAAGGCGCTGCCCAAGGCCACCCGGCGCAATTTCGTGCCCGCGCCGGATCATGCCCGGCGGGTGCTTCCCGACCTCGACCCCGCGGCGGGGCCCATCACCGGCGAACTGGCCGAGGCGCTTCGCCGGAGCACCGGCGTGCCGGTCACGCCGGAGGAGTTCGACCTGCACCGCGTGCCCGGCCACCTGCGTATGACCTTCCGTGTCGAGGACGCCAAGGGGCGGCGCGTGCAGGACGGCAAGGATCTCGGCCGGCTGCAACGGGATCTGTCCGGTCGGGTGCAGGACAGTGTCTCGCGGGCCGCCACCGGCGTCGAGCGGCGCGACCTCACGACCTGGAGCATCGGTGCGCTCCCGGCCCACTTCGAAACGAAGGTGGGCGGCCGTGTCGTGCAGGGGTATCCGGCGATCGTCGACCACGGCGAGTCGGTGGCCGTGCAGGTGCTGCCGACGGCCTCCGAACGCGACTATCAGACGCGCCTCGGCATTCGCCGCCTGATCCTGCTCAACACGAGCGTGCCCTGGAAGCGAATCCTCGGGATGCTCACCAACACGCAGCGGCTGGCGTTCGGGTCGAGCCCGCACGGCTCGATCGACGCCGTGCTGCATGATGCACTGGCAGCTGCGGTGGATGCGATCGTCGACGACGACCTGCCCTCGGGGACGGTGCGGTCGAAGGAGGAGTTCGACGAGGCGCTGCGCGTCGTGCGACAGCAGGTCGTGCCGCGGGTCATGCAGGTCGTGGAGGATCTGGTGCCGGTGCTCACGCACGCGGGGCAGGTCGGGCTCGCACTCACCGAGATGACCCAACCCTCGCTGACCGGCCTGCGCGCGCAGTTGCGACGGCAGTTCGACGCTCTCATCCATCCCGGATTCGTCGCCGAGACCGGCGCGGCGAGGCTCACCGACCTCGACCGCTATCTTCGCGCCATGCTGGAGCGGATCGACAAGGCCCCGTCGGACCTCGACCGCGATCGCCGCCGGGCCGATGAGGTGGCCACGGTGGAGGAGGAGTACGCCGATCTGCTGGCCGGGTTGCCGCCGTCCCGGCGCACGGACGCCGATGTGGTGGCGCTGCGCTGGATGATCGAGGAGTTGCGCGTCAGTCTCTTCGCGCAGCGGCTCGGCACACCCGTCAAGGTGTCGGCCAAGCGCATCTATGCCGCGATGGATGCGGTGGAGGATGCCGCACAGGCGCGGTGACGCCCCGGCCGACCGTCATGCCACCGCGGTGAAGACGATGGCGAGGCCCGGCAGGGCATACCCGTCACCGTCGCGGTAGTCCTCGGCGCGCCGCTCGATCTCGGCGCGGATACTGGCGCGGTCCGGCGGATCCTGTTCTCTGAGGGCGAGCGACACCGGTCCGCTGAATTCGCTGACCAGAGACCACAGGTCGTCGGGATCCCGCAGCCGATAGGCCAGCGCCACCTGCGTCGCCGTCGGCGTGCGGAAACCCGCCGTCTCGATCAGTTCGATGGATCGCGTCACGTCCGCCAGCGCGAACATACTCGGTCGGCCCGGTGGCGGAGGTTCGAACAGCCCGCGCCGGGCGAGCACTGACGCGGGCATGGTGAAGAACGGGTTCTGCTCCGCGGAGGCGAACGCGGCGAACACCAGTCGCCCCTGCGGTTTCAGGACGCGTCGCGCCTCGCGCAGCCCGTGCACGGGGTCGGGCAGCAGCATGTAGATCCATCTCGCAAGGACACCGTCGACGCTGCCGGAGGGCAGGTCCAGCTCCGTCACGTCGAGCACTTCGAAGTCGATGTCCGCACCGTCGCGGGCGCTGCGGCGGCGTGCGGCCTCGAGCATGCGTGAGGACAGGTCGCCCGCACGCAGTCGGACCCGGCCGCCCATTCTCCGGTGCACCTCACGCACGCCGTCCGCGGTCGGACCGCACGCCAGCTCGAGGATCGACTGTCCATCGGATGGGTCCAGCGCGTCGACCATCCGGCTGGTGAGATCGTGGGTGACTTCGGCGTGCCAGTCCCCGCGCGCATCCCAGGTCGGTGCGAGGGTGTCCCACATACCTTCGGAGCCGAAGCCGCCGGACGTGTCCGTCATCGTTCAGTCGCCTCCTGCGGCCAGGTCATCGTTCGAGGATCCTCCTCTCCCGACTGGGACGGAAGGTCATTGCGGCAGCGTCGCTGCCGCCGCAACATCTGTGGCCGGGGCCCGGGGCGACGCCGGGAATCAGGGATGCATCTGCGGCGTTGCAGGGACTGTAAGCGATCGCCACAAGGCCAGATGACCAGGAGCGAAGATCGTGCGTGACCCGCAGGAGTTGTATCAGTTCGAGACGGACGCCGACGCCGGTTCCGACCGCCTCGGTGGACACACCATGCTGGTGTCCCTCGGCGGCCTGATCGACGCCGGACAGACCCAGAAACTGCTCACCTCACACCTGCTGAGCACCCTCGAGCACACCGTCGTCGCGTCGTTCGACGTCGACAGTCTCCTCGACTACCGCAGCAGGCGCCCGCTGATGACGTTCGACCGCGACCACTTCAGCGGCTACGACGATCCGTCGATGCTGCTCTACCACCTGGTCGATGCGGAGGGGACCCCCTTCTACCTGCTGGCCGGCCCCGAGCCGGACTTCCAGTGGGAGGCGGTGATCGCGGCGATCGAGTCGCTGATCCGGCGCCTCGGCGTACGCCTGATCGTGAGCGCGACCGGCATACCGATGGCGGTGCCGCACACCCGGCCCGTCGGCATGACCCGGTATGCGAGCGACACGACCCTCATCCCGGAGAACAACCCGGTGTTCGGTCTGGTCCAGGTGCCATCCAGCCTCGAGACGCTGCTGCATCTGCGGCTGTCCGAGGCGGGCATCGACACCGTCGGATTCGCGCTGCACGTGCCCCACTACCTCACCCAGGGCGAGTTCGGGGACGCGGCCGTCGCCGCGTTGCAGGCCGTACGCGGCGTGACCGGACTCGACATTCCCGACGACGAGCTCGTGGCGATGGCCGGCAGCAACCGCGCCGAGATCGAGCAGCAGGTGGCCGAGAGCGGCGAGGCCACTCAGGTCGTGCACGGTCTCGAGGAGCAGTACGACGCGTTCCAGGAGGGGCTGCGCCGGCAGAACCTGCTCAAGACGGAGATGGCGCAGTTGCCGAGTGCCGACGAGATCGGCGCCGAGTTCGAGCAGTTCCTCCGGCGAGAGGATGAGTCCGGCGACGGTTCGGCCGGACCCACCGACTGACGCCGCTCACAAACGGGAGAGGACCCGGTCGAGCGCGTCGGTCGCCTCGATGAGTTCGGCCTCGCCGACGCAGAGCACCGGGCGGAAACGCACCGACCGCTCGCCGCACGGCAGCAGCAGCACGTGCTCGTCGGTGAACATCGACGCGAGCACGGCGCTACGCGTCTGCGCGTCCGGCAGATCGATGGCGCAGAGCAGCCCGCGGCCCCTCGCGTTGGTCACGAGGCCCGGATGACGCGCCGCCAGATCCTGCAGCCGGGCGAGCAGCACCTCGCCCTGCGTGGCGGCGTTCTGCACGGCCCCGGTCTCCTCGATCAGCTCCATCAGACGCTGTGACCTGACCATGTCGGCGAGTCCGCCGCCCCACGTGGAGTTGATCCGGCTACCCACGTGGAACACGTTGTCGGGCACCTCGTCGACGCGCCGGCCGGCCATGATGCCGCCCACCTGGGCCTTCTTGGCGAAGGCGACGACGTCCGGCTCCAGACCCAACTGCTGGTAGGCCCAGGTCGTGCCGGTCAGGCCGAAACCGGTCTGCACCTCGTCGAGCACGAACAGCGCGTCGTATTCGTGACACAGGTCCTGCATCGCGCGCAGGAACTGTGGCCGCATGTGGTTGTCGCCTCCCTCCGACTGGATGGGTTCGGCGATGAAGCACGCGATGTCGTGCGGGTTGGCCTCGAACGCCGCACGCGCCTGCTGCAGTGCATGCCGCTCGGCCGCCTCGACCTCGTCCCGGTGATCCTCGAGCGGGAAGACCACCGCCGGCACGTCGATGCGGGGCCAGTCGAACTTAGGGAACCGCGCGACCTTGACCGGTTCGGTGTTGGTCAGCGACATGGTGTAGCCGCTGCGGCCGTGGAACGCCTTGGTCAGGTGCATCACCTTCGCGCCCAGCTCGGGCGAGCGCCCGGCGGCCTCGTTGCGGCGGCTCTTCCAGTCGAACGCGGTCTTGAGCGCGTTCTCCACCGCGAGTGCGCCACCCTCGACGAAGAACAGGTGGGGCAGTGCCGGGTCGCCGACGACCCGCGCGAACGTCTCGACGAACTCGGCGAGGTAGGTGGTGTAGGCGTCGGAATTGGCCGGCTTGTTGCGCGCCGCGGTGACCAGGCGTCGCGAAAACGTCTCATCCTGCACCAGTTCGGGAGGGTTGAGGCCCAGGGGGCAGGATGCGAAGAAGGTGTAGAAGTCGAGGTAGGTCGTGCCGGTGACTTCGTCCACCAGGCGTGAGCCCTGACTGCGTTCCAGATCGACGACCAGGTCGAACCCGTCCGCCTGCATGTGCGCGGCGAGCGTCTCGTGAACCTTGTCCGGAGAGATCATGCTGGTCATTCCGTAAATCCTCCTGTCGTGGCGTCCGCTTCCACCATAGTTCGTAGTCAGCTCCGTTGGGAACCATAAAT
>CAYPQR010000024.1:0-15459 GCA_964412865.1 uncultured Intrasporangiaceae bacterium | reverse complement strand
CGTGGTGGACCTTCGACACGAGTGGGCAGGTCGCGTCGACGACGCGAAGGTCGCGTGCCGACGCCTGCTCGCGCACCTGAGGGGTCACGCCGTGCGCGGCGAGCACCGTGACGGCGCCTCGCGGCACTTCCTCGACCTCCTCGACGAAGATCGCTCCCTCCGCCTCGAGTCGCTGGACGACGTGCGCGTTGTGCACGATCTGCCGGCGCACATAGATCGGCGGGCCGTGCATCGCCAGGGCCCGCTCGACGGTCTCGATGGCGCGCTCCACACCGGCGCAGAACGACCGCGGCGCGGCCAGGACGGCGGTCCGGTCGGACATGACGTCGAGCCACTGCCGCAGCACGGGAGCGGCCGACGCGAGACGGCGCAGTGCCTTGATGCCGCGCGGCACGGTGCCCGGGTGCAGCAACGGGGCGGACGGGGTGTCCACGACGACGCGGACCACCGACAGCATGCCGGTCGGCACCGCCGATGCCACGTGTCCCGATTCGGTGTCGACCGCCAGCGCACCACCGGCCGCGACCTCCGCCCGCGCGGCGCCGTCGACGACATGCGAGGTGGTCTCGATGGCGCCGACATGGACGGTGAGCCCGGCCCGGCGGAGGGCGGAGGCGAGCAGGGGTGCGGACGGGCACGCCGTGCTGACTCCGTCGCGTCGCACCTCGTCGGCGACGACCAGGTCGCCGGGGCGCACTCGCGGGTCGAGACCGCCGGCGACACCGGCGATGACGGTCGGACGGCCGGGCTGCACGTGGGCGTCCGTGCCGCGGCCGCAGATCTGCGTCTCGGGCACTGCGCCGCGGCAGGCGCGTTGCTCGATCCGCATCGGCGTGTAGAGCGCTCCACTCATCGTGTGTCCCTTTGCACGTAGCGCCCGAGCGCCCAGATCGGGAAGATCAGCCGGTAGAGGCGGTAGCTGATGTAGAAGTCACCGGGGAAGCCTGTGCCGGTATACATCTCCTCGTCCCAACCGCCGTCCGGGCGCTGCGTCCTGGCCAGATGGGCGATGCCGGAGCGGGTCGCGGCGGAGTCCTCCTCGGCGGCGACGAGTGCCATGAGGGCCCACGCGGTTTGAGACGGTGTCGACTCGCCGCGTCCGATCCAACTCTTGTCGGTGTAGGACCGCAGATCCTCGCCCCAGCCGCCGTCGTCGTTCTGGTGCTCTTCGAGCCAGCGGACGGCGTGCCGGATGGCCGGGTGGTCGACCGGGGTGCCCGCAGCGACGAGTGCCGGCACGACCGCCCCGGTGCCGTAGATGTGGTTGGCGCCCCAGCGCCCGAACCACGAGCCGTCGTCCTCCTGGTGGTCCAGGAGCCACTGGACGGCGCGGCGGCAGCGCTGGCCGCGCGATCGTCCCTCGACGGCCAGCATTTCCACGACGTGTGCCGTCACGTCGGCCGACGGCGGGTCGATCACCGCGCCGAAGTCGCAGAAGGGCAGGGATTCGGCGAGGGCGTGCACGTTGTCGCTGTCGAAGGCGCCGTATCCGCCGTCCTTCGACTGCATTCCGGCGGTCCAGGCGATGCCGTGATCGACGGCCTTGCGCAGCAGCGTCGGCCTGTTGCTCCCCATGCGTCGCAGCGCCATGACGATGATCGCGCTGTCGTCGACGTCGGGATAGTTGTCGTTGGCGAACTCGAATGCCCAGCCGCCGGAGGGCAGGACGGGGCGCCGCTGACGCCAGTCGCCGTCGACGTGGATCTGCTCGCCCAGCAGCCAGTCGCCGGCCTTGCGCAGGGCGGGGTCGTTGGAGGACACCCCGGCGTCGAGCAGCGCGTTGAGCGCGAGGCCGGTGTCCCACACCGGCGACTGGCACGCCTCGAGCTGACGCATCGGACCCTCGGGGGTCTCCTTGGTCAGCACGAAGCCCTCGAGGCCCTCGATGCCTGCCTTCATCACCGGGTGGTCGACGGGGTAGCCGAGCAGATTCAGCGCGAGCAGCGAGTAAACCCAAGGGGGTTGGATGCCACCCCAGCCTCCGTCGGCCTCCTGACGAGCGATGATCCATTCGGCGGCCTGGCGCATCGCGGCCCGGCGGACCGGGCCGACGGGATGGCGGGCGTAGGCGTGCAACGACTCGTCGAGCCGCTCGAATGCACCGCCGAGGCTGCGCCAGGGCTTCTTGGGCGCCGGCGGGGTGCCGGTGCGCAACTCGTCGATCCCGATGCGCAGCGGCCGCTTCGGCCGCAGAGTGCAGACGACGGTGAGGGGCACGATCGTCTGTCGTGCCCAGCAGCCCCAGTTGTAGATGTTGAGCGGGAACCACTTCGGCAGATAGATCAGTTCGGGCGGCATGTTGGGCAGGTCGTCCCACTCCCACAGCCCGAACAGCGCCAGCCAGATGCGGGTGAAGACCCGCGACTTCTCGATGCCGCCCTCGCGGCGGATGAAGTCCTGTGCGGCGAGCATGTGTGTGTCCGTGGGTTTGTCGCCGGCGATGCGCAGGGCCACCCAGGCCTCGATGGTGGTCGACAGGTCGCCCGGCCCGCCGGCGAAGGTGGCCCAGGTGCCGTCGTCGCGCTGTTCGTGGCGGATCCACCGGGCGCTCTGCTCACGCGTGTCGTCGGTCGCGATGCCCAGGAACTCACGCAGCATCATGTCTTCCGCGTCCATGGTGACGTTGGTGACGAGATCGCCCTTCCACCATCCGCCTTCGTCCTGCAGCGAGCGAAGGTAGGTGATGGCGGCCGCAAGGGTCTCCTCTGCGGTCTGATCCATGTCATCCGTGGTGCCCTGGGATGTCGCGGTTTCGGTCATACTCATGCTCTCCTGACACAGATGAAGTCGGCCAGCTGCTGGAGTTCATCGACGGCGCGGGCATC
Organism: uncultured Intrasporangiaceae bacterium; assembly: GCA_964412865.1. Lineage (GTDB taxonomy): Bacteria > Actinomycetota > Actinomycetes > Actinomycetales > Dermatophilaceae > Leekyejoonella. The sequence goes on along the minus strand of CAYPQR010000024.1, from coordinate 12,634 downwards.
GAGCTCTGCTTGATGCAGGGCTTCCCCGGCCGTTCGGACGAGTTCGTCGGCGCGTGTGCCGGCCCATTCACGCGCTCCGAGTTCTTCGAGATGCCGGGCTGCTTCGGCGATGGAGTCGTCATCGGTGGCACCGTTCTCGAACCAGCGGCGCAGCCGATCCGCGGTGGCGCCGGCTTGCTCGAGCGCCCACGTCACGGGAAGCGACTTCTTCTTGGACCGCAGATCGGAGTGGTTCGACTTGCCGGTGACCTCGGGGTCGCCCCAGATGCCGAGGACGTCGTCGATCACCTGGAATGCCAGCCCGACACGGCTGCCGAACTGCTGAAGGGCCCGCACCTGACCGGCGTCGCCGCCGCCGAGCACGCCGCCCATCGATGTGCTCGCGGCGAGCAGCGCAGCCGTCTTGTGGCTCGACATCGACTCGCATTCGGCCAGCGGCACCCGGCTGCGATGTTCGAATTCGAGATCCTGCACCTGACCGCGGATGAGGTCGCGGGTGGCTCGCTCGAGGATCAGCGCCGCCTGGGCGGCCCTGGGGTCGGTGTCCTCGAGGAGGACCTCGCGCGCCAGGGAGCACATGGCGTCTCCGGCCAGGATGGCCGTGGATTCGTCCCAGACCGACCAGACGGTGGCACGGTGGCGGCGCGTGAGGTCGCGGTCCATGATGTCGTCGTGGACGAGGGAGAAGTTGTGCACGAGTTCAACGGCGACCGCGGCGTGGACGACCTGTGAGGGGTCGCAGCCCGTGGCGCGGGCACCGGCGAGCACGAGCGCGGGCCGCAGCGCCTTTCCGCCGTCGTCGCGCGTGGGCTGGCCGTCCTCGTCGACCCATCCGAGGTGGTAGGACACGACGGTCCGCGTGAAGGGGTCGAGCCGGTCGACGGCCTTGCGCAGGGCGGGGACGACCAGCGACCTCGTCTCGTCGAGCCGGCGGTGCGGATTGTTCATGCTGCCACCTCATTTCGTGTGACGGGTGCCTGCGACGAAAGTGATGTGGCGGCGGCGTGACCGCTGCGCACCGCCCCTTCCATCGTGGCGGGCCACCCCGTGTCGGTCCATGCACCCGCGACGGACAGGCCGGGCAGGTGGGTGCGAGCACGCGCGCGATCGGCCCGGTTGCCGGGTGCGGGGCGGAACGTCGCGTGTGGTTCGCGGGTGACGAAGAAGTCGCGCACCGGCGTGTGTCGCAGCGCGGGGAGAAGCCGCGTCAGGTGGGGCATCGCCCACGTGCGCAGCCGCTCGACCGGCAGCCGCACGAGGTCGTCGGCGGCCGACAGGCTGACCACGAGGTATTGGCCGTCGTGCAGCCCCGATGACGCCGTGCGATCGAAGATCCACTGCAAGGGGCTGTCGACGGCCGCGATGAACGGGTCGTCGAGCACGGGTGTGTCGACGATCAGGTGCAGGTTGATGATCGGTGAGCTGCCGAGCCTCTGCGCGAAGCCGTCTTCGAGCCCCATGACGGATGCGGGCACCAGCTCCGCGGTCGTCGACGGGGGAGTCGCCAGCACGACCTGGTCGACGTCGACGCTGCCGTCGTCGAGGCGCACGCTCCACGCCTCGCCGGCCTGCCGGAGCTGACGCACCCTCGAGCGCAGGCAGACCCGGACCCCACGCAGCTCGAGCTCCCGCATGGCGGCGGCTCCGTGCAACCGGTGCAGCGGCACGCGGGCCCAGCCGATGTCGGCCCCGTCGTTGGACTCGAGCAGTCCGATCTGGAAGACCGTCGCCGCCAGGCCGAGGGACGCCTGGTCACTGTGTGCGTTCAGTGTCGCGACACCGACCAGATCCCAGAGGGTTTCGATGGCGCGTGCGCTGGCTCCGTGGTCTCTCAGCCAGTCGCCGAAGGAGATCGTGTCGACTCCCGGCGAGTCGCGGTCGACCTCGCGCAGTGCCAGGGCCGCGCGCGCGGCCCCGAGGCGATCGCGCGGTGACATCCAGGGGTGCCGCAACAGCGCCCCGGACAGGTGCAACGGTGCGGGGAGCTTGGTGCGAGACATGGTGCCCACACGCTGCGTCGCCTCGCTGCGCATGACGACGCGCAGGCGGTCCTGCAAGGTCACGTCGGATGCGCTCCCGAGTCGGGCCAGAAGACCGCGGTATGCGCTGCAGCAGCGCAGGAAGACGTGCTGCCCGTTGTCGACCCACAGCCCGTCCCGTTGGAAGGACGTCGTGAGGCCACCGAGACGCGCACGGGTCTCCAGCAGCGTCACGGCCTCGCCGCGGTCAGCGAGGTCCAGAGCAGAGGTGATCCCGGCGAGACCGCCGCCCACCACGGCAACTCCGGCCACGTCAGATCACCGCTCTTCCGAGAGCGGTGAGGGCGACTCGCCCCTTCTCCCAGGCGGGCAGCGAGAGGCGCCCGTCATAGACGGAGGTGGGCCGCGTACGAATGCGGCCCAGGAGGTGGTGATAGATGCCCGCCATGGCAGCGCAGCACGCGGCGCTTCGCCCGTCCAGCTCGGGTAGCAGCCGCAGTCCAAGGTCATACCAGTGTTCGGCACGTGCCGCGGCAAACGCGATGTATTCGGCGAGACGGGCTTCCGGGTCGCTGAGCGCTCCGCGCTCGTCGAGCTCCACCGTGGCGCCGAAGCGGGCGAGCTCGGCAGACGGCAGGTAGACACGACCCGTGATGAGATCTTCGCGAATGTCGCGCAGAATGTTGGTCTGCTGCAGCGCAATGCCGAGTTGATCGGCGAAACGCGGTGCTCTCGGGTCGGATCCGGATCCGAAGATCGAGAGGCAGAGCCGGCCGACGGAGCCCGCGACGCGGCGGCAATAGATCGTCAGATCGTGGAAGTCCTCGTAATGCACTCCGGCCAGATCCATCTCGACGCCGTCCACCAGTTCGTAGAAGGCGTCCATCGGCACCGGGTAGTCGCGCGCCGTCTGCGAGACGGCGGCGAGCACGGGGTCGCTCGACCGGTCGATGGTGCTGAGCGATTTGCGCAGCACTGCGAGGTTCTCGGCGCGTTCGCCGGCGGGCGCGTCGCAGTCACCGATGTCGTCGATGCGGCGCGCCAGTGCATACAGCGAACACAGGGCGGAGCGCTTGGCGGGCGGAAGCAGGCGGATGCCGTAGTAGAAGTTCTTGGCCTCCTGCCGCGTGATGTCCTCGCAGGCGACGTAGGCATCTTGTGCGCTCTGCCTCAGCATGATTCGTCTCCTCGCGTGGTCAGCAGCCGGATCACCGTGGTGAGAATGCGCATTGTGCCAGGCCTGGGGGTGCCGTTCACCACATCGCCTCGGGCGTGTTCCAGCGCGGTCGCGGTGGCGAGGCCGCCGGCGAGATATCCGGCCACGGCCACGCGTGCCCAGCCGCGCAGATCGTGCACCAGCGGGCGGCCCGCCGCCATCATCTCCCGGGCTCGTCGCACCTGGAGCAGCACGACGGTGCGCAGCGCGTCGCGGTGCCGGGGCGCGCACAGGTCGTCGTCGTCGATACCTGCCGCCCGCAGATCGGCGGTCGGCAGATAGATCCGGCCCGCCGCGAGGTCTTCGACCACGTCCTGGCAGTGCTCGAGGATCTGCAACGCGCTGCAGATGCTGTCGGAACGGGCGAACAGCTCGGGCTCGTGCCGGTCGAAGATCGCGAGGACCAGGCGGCCCACCGGATCGGCGGACAGGGCGCAATACCCGAGCAGGTCGTCGAAGGTGGCGTAGGACCGCACCCTTTGATCCATCAGGTTGGCTCGCACGAGGTCGTGCAGGGCGGACGCGGGCAGATCGCAGTCGCGCATGGTCGGCGCGAGGGCCCGCAGACACGCGGTCCGCGGTGTGCCGCCGGCCTCCAGGACGCGCAGGTCGTCGTCGAATGCCTGCAGCGCGGCCGTCCGGTCGCCGTCGGCCTCGTCGCCCAGATCGTCGATATGGCGGGCAACGGCGTAGGTGCGGCGCAGCCGGTCACGCCATCGGGCGGGCAGGATCCGCATGGCGACCGGGAAGTTCTCCGACCGGTCGCGGTCGTCGTAGCCCGACTCGAGCGGTGCGCTGGCGACGGGCTGCACCGTTGTTGCCATATGAGCCAGTCTGGGCCCTCGCCGTGCCTCGGGGCTCGACGCGCAAGTGTGATGTTTGTCCCGCGTTCTTGTCGCCGAGTGATAGACAATGAGGAAGCGGACGGCACGCGAGGCTGCGACCCGGGTGCCGCAGGCAGATCGCGCGGAGGGAGAGCGGTGCACGACCACGCAGTCGAAGGCGGGACCCCCGACAGTGAGGCGGTCCAGGCCCTTCGTGACGCTCTGACCGACGGATTCTCCGAACTTCTCGTCACCGTCGGCGAGACCCTCGCGGGCAGCTGGCCGGACTACGCCGCCTACATCGAGCAGCACCTCGACGCGCTCTCGCCCGCCGCCGATCTGGTCGTGCCGCGGCTGATGGCCAGCGTGTGCGCCGACGGGGACGGCTCCGATCCGGCCGACACCGACGTGGCCGAGCGTGATCCCGTGATCGCGAACCTGTTCGAGCAGGTCGGGCGCATGCACTTCGTGCGGGGCCAGGATCTCACCAGTCTGCTGACGGCCTATCAAAGTGGCGCACAGGTCGCCTGGGACTACCTCGCGCGCACGGCGATCGCGGCCGGCATGGACACGGCCGCGGTGAGCTCACTCGCGGAGACGCTCTTCCTGCTGGTGCACGACATCTCGGTGTGCACTTCCCGTGGGTTCGTGAGCGAGCAGTCCGACTCCGCCATGGCGACGCAGCGCGCTCGCGCCGAACTGATCGGCACGCTGCTGTCGGGGTATGCGGACCCGTTCGTGATCGGTCAGGCCGCCGAGCGCGCGTCCTGGGCCGTGCCGGAGACGGCGTGCTTCGTCGTCGTCGGGCTCGAGCGAGACGACCATCCCGGGCATGCCATGCGCAGCGATCCGGAGTGGCTGTTCGCGCGGGCCGAAGGCGTCGTCGGCCTCGTGGTGCCCTGGGTCGCCGGCGTCCGTGGCCGGCTGGAGCGTGTGCTGCGCGGCCAGGGTGTCGTCGTGGGCCCGGCCCTGCCGCTCTCGCGCTTGCGGTCGAGCCTGGGTGTGGCCCGCAGTGTGATGCGCCTCAAGCGTGCCGGACTCATCGATGCCGACGTGGCATTCGCCGAGGACCACCTCGACGTGCTGCTCGTGCACCGTCAGCCGCAGGTGCTCGAAGCACTGCGCCGGCAGGCGCTGGCGCCGCTGGACGGACTGCCGGAGGCGACGCGGGAGCGGCTCATCGAGACGCTCACGGCGTGGCTGGCCCACATGGGTTCGCGCGCCGCCGTCGCCGACGCGCTGCACATCCATCCACAGACCGTGCGCTACCGGTTGGATCAGTTGCGAGAGGCCTTCGGCGATGCGCTCGATTCCCCGGCTGCGCGTGCCCAGCTGTTCCTTGCGCTCGAGTGGGGCGCGCCGCGCGAACTGGACGACGATCCCGATGAGCAGGAGGGCCGTTCAGGAGGAGACAGCGCTCTGTGACAGCGCGCCGCACATCGCGGCGAACCGGCGCTGCATCTCCTTGCCGATCCGGTCCGCGTCCAGCACGTCGGGGTCGGTGGTGATCGAGATGCCGAGCCACCCGTCCCAGGTCAGGGCGCCGACGGTGAGGGGAGCTCCCGGTGCGGGTGGCAGCAACGGGTGGACCCGGTCCATGCGTGCGCCCGCGAGGGTCACGGTCGCGGACTGCCCGGGGATGTTGGAGACGATGGCGTGGAAGAAGCGCCGCCCATAGACCGTGCGGGCGAACGCAGCGCGTGCGGGGGATGGCAGGACTGCCAAGGCTTTTGACATGACCCACCGAGAGGCGAGCGCTCTGGTCGGCGTGCGCAGCGGTGCGGAGGCGGCGCGGGTCTCCGCGAGAAGTGCGGCCGTCGGAAGGTCGCGGCAGGGTGTGTCGAGGATGACGGCGGCGGTCGTGTTGCCCTCGCCGTCGTCGCCCGGTACGCCGAGCATGACAGGCACGGAGACCCGTAGCCGGTGGTCGATCTGCTGCGCGAATCCGGGGTTGATGGCGGCGATCGACGACGCCGCGAGCGCCATCAGCAACTCGGTGACGCGCACCCCGTGTGACCGCGCCACGGCGCGGACCCGGTCGAACTCGAGCTGGAGCGTATGCAGTTGGGTATCGCCGTTGCTCGGCGGCAGCACCGACGCGGGACGGCCGTCGGTGGCCAGGCGGGCGAGCCCGGCGGCGACGCCCACAACGGACTGCAGCCGCGTGGGGCCCGCACCATCCGGTGAGGGCAGCGTGATCTGCGGCCGCACCAGGGAGAGCAACTGCGCGATACCTCCGATGCCGTCGGCCATGCAGTGGTGCATCAGCACGACGAATGCCGCCTTGCCGTGCGGGAGTCCGGTGATCAGCACGATCCGCCACAGGGGCCGGTCGAGTGGCATGCGCTCGGCTTGGAGCCTCGCGACCACGTCGTCGAGGTCGGCGGTCGTGCTGCCCGCCGGCAGCACGACCTCGCGGACGTGCTCTGTCCAGTCCATTGCGGTCATGGGCTCCCAGCGATATCGGCCGCGGGCGGCCACCAGTCGCGATACGAAGCGCGGATGCTCGCCGAGCGATGCCCGGGCGAGCTCCCGCACCTCTTCGAGGCTCGGCGGCGCACCCGATTCGGAGCTCAGATGCACGTAGCCGCCGACATTCTGGGCGGAGCCGGCCTTCTCGACGTTGAGGAAGAACTCGTCCGCCGTCGCCAGGCCGTTCGCCGGTCTCGTCCAGATCTCGGCGAGCACGACACCGGCGGTGACGACGACGGCGGCTCCGATGCTGTCCAGCACAAAGTGGTTCGCGGTAACGGTCACGACGATGAAGGTTACGGCGACGTGCACGGCGCTGACCACCTGGATCCAGTGCGCGTGCGAAAGCCGGGCGAGCATGACACTCACCCAGAGCGCCCAGGCGATGTGCAATGAGGGCATGGCGGCAAGCTGGTTGGCATGGGAGACCAGCGGGGAGCCCCACGAACCGATCGTCCCCTCGCGTGCCACAGTGTCGACGTATGCAGCGCCGAGCATCCTCGGAGGCATCACGGGGAACAGCCAGAAGCACGTGAATGCCAGCAGATTCAAGATGATGAAGCTGTTGCGGGTGAGCCGGTAGATCGCGGGGTTGCGCCAGTAGGAGAGCACCAGCAGCAGTGCCGCGCTGATGATGTAGGTCGTGGCGTATTCGTAGTTTGCGAGGACGGCGAGCACGTGGTGGGGCGCGAGGAGCTGGTTGGCCCAGCTCTCGATGTCGATGTGCAGCCATTGTTCGACCTGCTGCAGCCACAGCGCATTGCGGTGCGCCGTGACGCGCCGTGAGGCGCTGTCGAGACTGTCGACCAGGAGATAGATCGCGAACAGGACGAGGCCGAGCAGGAGTTCGCGCCACACCGCAGGTCGGTGCGTCTCCTCCCGAGTCTTCATACCTGCCTTCTAGCACATCGGAGCGGTCTGGGAGCGGAAGTGATGTCAGCGGGTCGCCGGGGCCTCCAGTGGCTCGCCACGCGCCATGGGCGAGTGCGACAGCCCGGTGACACCCACGATCAGCAGGGTGCCGCTGATCGCGATCGCCAGGAGGTTGAGCGGGCCGTACGGAAGCGGAACGTCGAAACCGTAGAGACCGCAGACATAGCTGACGAGCGGATTCGTCACGCTCATGGCCGCGAACGACCATGGCAGCGAGCCGCTGGCGAATGCGGCCTGCTCCAGCAGCATGCCGGAGCCGGTCGAGACGGCGAGAGCGTAGCCGGGCCAGCTGGTCGCCGTCGCCACGATGCCATGGTCGAAGAGCAGTCCGGTGGTGAGCTTCATGAGGACGGCCGTGCCTGCGAAGCAGCTGCCCGCAGCAACGGCGAGCACGAAACTGGCGGCCTGTGCGCGGCATCGGCGACTGAGCAGGACCAGGCCGATGACCCAGATGGCGAGGAGGGCGAGGATCTGCCACGACCTGGTGGGGTCGGGCGTGCCGCTGAGCGGCGCCGCGTCGCCGACGGTGAACAACACGATCAGCGCGGCGCACAGTGCCGCCGTGAAGAACCAGTCGCGCCGGCGGGGCCTGCGCCGGGTGGTGGCTGCGCTGAGCAGCATGGCAAACATGATCTGTGTCGCGATGAGGGGCTGGACCAACGCGACCGTGCCGAGGTGGATCGCGGTGGCGTGAATGAGGAAACCGACGATGTTCGCCGCCCAGCCGGCCAACCAGAGGCGGCGCTGGACGAGGCGGCGGATGAAGCTGATGAACCCGCGGGCGGTGGTGAGTGATGCGCCGCCGGAGGTGCGCAGCAGGTGGGCCTCACGCTGCTCCAGCATCGCCGAGAGCGCGAGGGCGAATGCCGCGACGACGGCGAGGAGGATGACGAGGGCCAGCATTCGGCCGCGCCCCTACGTCCGCTCTCCGAAGCGCGCGGCGAGCCTGCGATAGGCGCCGGGTGCCATGTGTCGTGCGACGTCGCCCGCGCGCAGCCAGGCGGGGATCCACTGTTCGGAGCCGTCGTGCTCGATCATGTCCGCGATCGCGTCGGCCGCGTCCTCTGCGGGGATCGGTTCGGGCCGACGGCGGTCGTAGGGACGGCCACGGTGGGAGAAGAACTCCGTGTCGATGACGCCCGGGATGGCGATGCTCACTCCGACACCGGTGTCGGCGACTTCCATGCGCAACGACTCGGCGAAGACGTCGATGCCCGATTTCGTGGCGGCATAAGCCGATTCGCCGGCCACGCCGGTGCGCCCGGCGACCGACCCGATGAAGCACACGTGCCCGTGGCGTTGCTCGACCATGCTCGGCAGCAACTCACGCGTGAGCCTGATCGGTGCGGTGAGGTTGACGGCCACGAGGTGGCCGATGAGGTCGGCCGGCATCCGGGTGAAGCGCCCCGACCATCCGATGCCGGCATTGTTGACCAGCAGGTCGACGCGGCCGTGGACGGCGAGCGCGCGTCGCGCCAGGTCGGCCGGCTGCTCGGGTTCCGCGAGGTCGGCCAGCACGGTGTCGCCCCGGACTTCGTCGGCGACGGCGTGGGCACGCGCCTCGTCGCGGCCGTGCACCAGCACCCGTGCACCCTTGGCAGCCAGCCGCCGGCAGAGGGCGGCGCCGAGGCCGGAGGATCCACCGGTCACGAGTGCGACGGCCCCCGCCAGCTGCATGTGTCCTCCTTCACTTCTGGTCCCAGCCTACGCAGTCGGCAGGAGGATCCAGGCCGCCGTGTCCGTGGGGACACCGTTCGGGTCCAGCGGTCCGCTTGCGGCGATGACCTCCCCGTCCGGCGGCAGCGGCACCGCGTCGCCCCCGAGATTCACGATGATCCGCGTCGTGCCGTGAGGGCCCGAATTGGTCAGTTCGAGCACCTGCTCGTCGCTGTCACACCACGAGAGCGCGCCGCTGCCCAGGCCGTGTCTGCGCCGCAGCGCCAGCAGCGTGCGGTAGAGCTCGAGGGTCGACCCGTCCACCCCCTCCTGCCGGTCGACGGCCAGATCCGCGTAGCCCGCGGGCTGTGGCAGCCACGGCTCCTGGCCGTCGCCGAACCCCAGATGGGGTGCGCCGCCGCGCCAGGGCATCGGCACCCGGCACCCGTCGCGTCCGCGCACCGTGTGACCGCTGCGTGTCCAGGTGGGGTCCTGGCGGACCGTGTCGGGCATCGTCGTGTATCCCGGTAGGCCGAGTTCCTCGCCCTGATAGAGGTATGCGGCTCCGGGCAGGGCCAGCATCAGCATGGTTGCCGCCCGCGCGCGTCGAAGCCCGAGCTCCCGATCGGGCTGAATGTCACCTTCGCCGATGCCGTCCTGCCAGCGCACACCGGGCGGCAGGCCCAGGCGTGACGCGTGGCGGACGACGTCGTGGTTGGACAGCACCCACGTCGTGGGGGCGCCGACGGCGTCGTCGGCCGCGTAGGACCGGTCGATGGCGCGACGCAGTGCACCGGCGTCCCACGGCGCATACAGGAAGTCGAAGTTGAAGGCCTGGTGGAACTCGTCGGCCCGCACATACAGCGCCGCCCGCTGCGGGGGAGACACCCACGCCTCGGCACACATGATCCGGTCCCGTGCGGGGTCGTGCCCCTGCATGTTCGCGGGGTTGTAGGAGTCGAGCACGCGGCGCCAGGCGCGATAGATCTCGTGCACGTCGTCCTGATCCCACATCGGCGGCGGCACGTCGTCGGCGGTCAGGTCGAGCATGTTGAGCGGCCCCTGCCAGTCGGGCAGCCCGTCCGCCTTGATCAGGCCGTGGGCGACGTCGACGCGCAGGCCGTCGACGTCGCGATCCAGCCAGAACCGCAGGATCTGCTCGAAGTCGCGTCGCACGCCCTCGTCGCGCCAATTCAGGTCGGGCTGCTTAGCGTCGAACAGGTGCAGATACCACTGCTCGGGCCGGCCGTGCGCGTCGGTGACACGGGTCCAGGCCGGGCCGCCGAATTGGCTGCGCCAGTCGTTGGGCGGCTCCTCGCCGTGATCGCCCCTGCCGTCGCGGAAGATGTAGCGCTCGCGTTCGGGCGATCCGGGGGCCGCGGCGAGGGCGGTCCGGAACCACGGATGCTCGTCGGACGTGTGGTTGGGCACGAGGTCGACCATGACCCGCAGGCCGAGCTCGTGGGCGCGGGCGACCAGCTTCTCGGCGTCCGCCAGGGTGCCGAACATCGGGTCGACGTCGCGGTAGCAGGCGACGTCATACCCCGCGTCCGCCTGCGGCGAGGGATAGAACGGGGAGAGCCAGACCGCGTCGACGCCGAGGTCGCGCAGGTAGGGCAGTTTGGCCGTGATACCCGGCAGGTCTCCCATACCGTCGCCGTTGCCGTCGGCGAAGGAGCGGGGGTAGATCTGGTAGATCACGGCGTGCCTCCACCAGGCGTCGTCGCCCGTGGCGGTGTGGATGGGGTATGCCGGTGTCTCGGCGTGGGGAGTCACGGCAGACCAGTCTGAGACGTGCCACGGGCGATGTCCAACCGGGCTGCTGATGGTCCCGAACGAAGCGGCTACTTCGACGGGGATGCGGTCGCGGTCTTGTTGTACCCACCGCGCCCGGGCACGAAGATGACGCGCCACGCTCCCGTCGTTCCCTGCGCCTCCACGGTGATCGTGTGGTGCGGGTGCTTCATGAACGCCGGATTGCCCATGATGGTGTCGGTCGGGCCCTCGGACAGGTCGGAGTCCCAGAAATAGCACCAGGCGTCCCGGCCCGAGTCGCAAACCTGCACGTGCCCGTCGATGGTCACCCGGAAACGACCGGTTGTGGTCGGGAGGAGCAGCATCCGCATCCCGCGATCGCCCTTCGGCCAGGTGAACGAGGCCGTGACCGTCCGGCGCGGGTGCTTGCCGCTGTGCAGCGTGACCCGGTGCGCGGCGTCCGCCGTGAATCCGTCCGTCGAGAACCGTGACGGCGGCTTCGGCACGTGGGTGAACGGAGCCTTGCCGACGGGGTAGGCGCTCCACGGGACCGGGGTGTAGACCCCGACCGGCATGGTCTTGCGCGGATGCTTCAGGGTGGTCACAGCCCACAGTGTGAGCTTCGAGCCCGACTGGACCGGGGCACTGCCCGGCTGGAAGTACTCCGCCGTGCCGCCGGGTCCGACCGGCAGAGCGCCGCGACGCCAGACCAGGGTGGACCGCGTGCCCGGGGTCTTGTCGGACGTCGACTTGAGCGACGTTGTCGCGTGCGGTGGGCCGGTGACCTTACCCGTCGGGAATGGTGCGTCGCGCGTCGACCCGAGCGCTTTCAGAACGGTGATGGGCACCGAGGATTTCGGCACGCTGACGTGCACCTTGTGCGCGGTCGACCCGCGGCGCGACAGGGGCACGTTCACCACCTTCGCGAGCACGTATCCGCCCGCGTGGTCGACGAAGTCGGTCGGGTGTGTCGTCCGGTGGGAGCCGGTGGGGGAGGGCGACTGCGCCGGAACGGGAGAACTGGTGTCGGGGCCGAATCCGCGCAGGCCGACTGCGGTGGCGGCGATGAGTGCCGCCGCGGCCGCCGCGGCAAGGACACCGGCACGTGCCCGGCGGCGCGACCGTTCGACACGCCCGCCGACCGTGTCCACGAGGGCATCGGCATCGGGGGCCGTGACCTGCTGGGCCATGTCGTCGAGGGCGGCGCGAAGCTCGTCGACGGAGTGTGTCATGACGTGCTCCTGTCCGATCCGGAGGGCAACGCGTCGCTCACCCGCAACGTGGCGAGCGCGCGGGAGGTCTGCGACTTGACGGTTCCGGTGCTGATACCGAGTGCCTCGGCCGTCTGCCGCTCGGTGTAGTCGTGGAAATAGCGCAGCACGATGACCGCGCGCTGGCGGGGCGGCAACGAGGCGAGCGCGCGCACCAGGTCGTGCCGGTCGGCGACCCGCCTCGCATGATCGGTGGACACGGCCGTCTCGGGCATCCGGTCGGTCGGCACCTCGCCGCTCCACCGACGCCGCTTGTCCGAGGCGAATTGGTGCACGATGATCCGGCGGACGTAGGCCTCCGGCTGGTCGATCGAGTCCCAGTGCTTCCACGCCTTCACCAGTGCCGTCTGCACCAGGTCCTCGGCAGCCGCCTGCTGATGCGTCAGCAGCATCGCCGTGCGTTGCAGGGACAGACCCCGTGAACCGACGAATTCCTCGAATCCGTCGGGTGCTGATCTCCTCCGCCCGCTCATACCGTGTCGACGCGATGGCATGGGCAAAAGGTTGCCACCGCCGGCTCGGAGGTCT
>CAYPQR010000023.1:0-15767 GCA_964412865.1 uncultured Intrasporangiaceae bacterium | reverse complement strand
TGTTCTCGAGGACGATCGGCGGGCCGTGGTGGTGGCTGTGGGCGACGACGACGCCGTCGACCGACAGTTCCGGGCCGTAGGCGGCGACGTCGTAGCCCTGCGGCGTCTGCATCGGCGGGACGCCCTCCATCGTCACGTGGGCCAGGGGCATACGCCCTCGGGCTGCGGCCACGATCTCCTCGACTCGACGTGTCTCCTCGACCGGCCAGTACTGCCTGGTGATCGACTGCCACACGACCGTGAGGACGTCCGCCGGCGGCTCGGCCGCCAACTGCTCGGCGAGCCATACGGACGCCGCAGCGTTGTCCACACGCACCGGGTGCGCCCCCATGATCCGAAGGGCGGCCGCCAGCCGACTGTGCCGGTCGAGCGTGAACGGCCAGACGAATGACGTGAGATAGCGCGCCCCCTCGGGGCTCGACGCGTCGACCGGTCGCAGATCGCAGCCGCTCCGAGACGTGACCGTCACCTCCTCGGGCCGCACCCCGACAGCACCCGTGTCGAGGGACAGGAGACTGTCCGACGGGCCCCACGACCAATCCGGGCCGAAGAACCGATAGCGGTCGACATTGAGGTTGAGGCCACCGGACGCGCCGAGCTCCAGCAGGCGCACCCGGTGCAACCCCGTCTCTCGAACCGCGCCGAACAGGCCGATCGCCAGACAAGCCGAGCGGCCGACCTCGTTGGTCTGCGGCGGATGTGAAAGCGCGTCATGGAGCTCGTCGGCGTATCGGTGCAGCACCGGCTCCAGTTCCTGCCAGACATTCGCGGGGTCCGACCCTCCACCGAGACTCGGATAGTACCGTTCCAGACCGGGCGCCTGCCCTCGCAGAACGATCCGGAAGATCCCTGCCAACAGGCGCAACTGGATGACGTCGGCGCGCGTCGACCGCTCATGACCACGACAGATCCGCGCGGTGATCCCGCCCGCGTCGAGGTCGTCCGCCAGGTCGGCGAGCATCACGCCATACAGATGAGCCCGGTGCCCGAAGTGCTCCCGGAACTGCTGCGCCAGACCGGGTGTCTCGTCCTCGCCGGACATGAGTCAACCCTGCCGAGCGGCCTGCGCGCTGCCCGCGCCCACAGCGGGCGAGAGGGACACGATGACGTTGTCGTCGACGCGACGGTAGCCGACCGCCTGATAGATCTTGTTGGACGTGGGGTTGGACAACTGCGTATAGAGCATGCATCGATGGCCCACCAGTTGCTGGCGCCGGCTCGCTTCGGCGACCAGAGCACTGGCATACCCCCGGCCGCGATGCTCCCGAGGGGTGTAGACCGCGGAGATCCTGACGATCCCGGCGTGCGGTGTCGACGCCCAGCACATCGACACCGGCACACCGGCGTCACACCACAGCGCGGCTCGTCCGTCCATGACCGGCCCGCGCACCCGGTCCCGATCCCCGCTCGACGCCTCGGCGTCTGCCTCCGTCTCGAGCTTGAAGGCCCGCAGCCACTGCGTCATCAGCTCGACATCATCCGGCCCGGCGACCACGAACTCGCCGGGCACCGGCCATGGCAGCCTGGGTTCGCCGGGCAGATCGTAGACACCCTGCTCCTCCACGTCGGCGACCTCGCGCCCGGACAGTGCCACGAACCGCTCGAGGAACGCCTCGACGGCCGGGCGTGGCCCTCGCACGGCGCGCACATCGGCCAGCCGATCGGCGACGTATCGCGCCACCGCGTCGATCGCTCCAGCGGGACCCTCTGCCAGGCCCAGCGGCCACGGCGGATTGTGCAGCACCGCCAGGGCCACCTGCGATTCGCGCTCCACGAACAGCCAGCGCGCACCGTTGCTCTGGTCGGGGCCGGCCGGCGACGCGGCCGTCACCGTCGCATAGACCGAGTAGCCGATCGGGTCGGCTTCGATGAGGGGCTGCGCCACCCTCATCGCCTCGTCCGGCGATTCGGTCGTCCGCACCGACCACTCCCCTGCATCGCGAGCGCTCATCATCCGCCCACCTTCACACGATCGCCGCGCCGTCGCGACTCATTTGCGGACGCTCCGGCGTCACGATGAGGGCTTGACCCGCCAGATCTGGAAGATGTGCTTGCTCTGTGCCATGCCGGTGTAGTCGGCGTACGTCACGCCCAGGTCGGGGTTGCGCGCCGCGATCGCCTGATCCTTCGACGGGTCGGTGACCAGCATGACGAACCCGATCTTGTCCGGCCCCAGATAGCTGTCGGCGAAGATCAGGTCGCCCGGACGCTCATCACCCGGCTGCACCCGCACACCGTGACCGGCAGCCAGCCAGTCACGCTGCGCCTGCGCCGTGCGCGGAATGTCGATCCCGCCCTGCTTGTATGCCGCCTGCACGAACGACGAGCTGTCCCACTTCTGCGGCCCGTCCGCCCCGAACTGGAAGCCGCGCCCCACCTGCGTGCGCGCCCACCCGACCGCGCTGGATGCGGGTCCGCTGGTCGTGGTCGCACCCGCTCCGGTCGTGCACGCACCACCGGCGTCCCCGGCATACGCAGCCGCGTAGTAGAGCACGTCGTTGACATACCACTTCGCGTGGTTGTACGCGAACAGCGCCTTGCGCACGCCGGGCTCGCCGGCGTCGACACCCAGATCCCGCAGCGCGTTGGCCGCCGAGAAGATGCTGTCCGCGTCGTCGTGGATATCGACCTTGCCGTCGCCGTTCCCATCGACCCCGTAATGAGCGAACGTCTGCGGCATGAACTGCATGAACCCCTTCGCACCCGCACTGGACGTGTGGTTGTTGCGCCCCTGCGCCGTCTCCTCCATGCCGACCCCGGCGAGCAGTTGCCACGGCACGGCATACTTCTGCGCTGCGGCCTTGTAGAGCTTCATGATGTCGGCCGGCACCGGCAGCGCCGGCTGCTTCAGGCTCGACCGGCGCGGCGAGGCCGCGGGCGGCAGAGCGACCTTCGTGCTGCCCGCCGCCGACGGGGTGCCCGTCAGGGGCGCCGAATGGGAGGTCATGAACGGGATCGGGTCGACCGCCTTGCCATCCACGTGGATCTCGAAGTGCACGTGCGGCCCCGTGCTGTGCCCCGTCGAGCCCTCCACGCCGAGCTGCTGACCCTCGGCCACGTGGGCCCCGGGCCGGATCGACGAGTCGATGCTCGACATGTGACCGTACAGCGTCTCGACGCCGCCCGGATGCCGCAGCGTCACCTCGTTGCCCAGCCCGCCGTACGGCCCGGCGCGCACCACCGTGCCCGCACTCGCCGCGACGACCGGGCCCGGACCCGAACGGATGGCCAGATCGACGCCCGCGTGCATCGTGCGCCGATGGTTGATCGGATCGATCCGCTCCCCGAACGTCGAGGTGATGACGTATTGCTGCCGCACCGGCACACGCCACCCCGCCGTTGCCGATGGGGTGCATGAGACGGATGTGACACCTGGCTCAGTCGCGGAAGCGACCGCAGGGAAGCCAATCGCCGCGGACGACAGGCAAACTGCCGTCACTGACAGAAAGGCGACCCGCCTCGCACAGCGGCGGGGGCCCCTGGCAGGTGATGCCATTCACACACCTCGCTCCCTCGCACTCATGGTATGGGCGCGAGAGCCGGGCGGGGAGATTATGCGCCAACATTTGCGGCGGATGCACATTGGCAGCGGCCCCGAGGCCATGCCTCATGGCGGCGGATAGGTGACCTTGGTGCCGTCCACGACGGCGAACGACGTCAACGTGTGCGGTCTCGGGTCTCCGGGTCCGATGATGTCGACCACGTGCACGCCGCGCACCAGCAGGGCGTCGCCGACGAGCGACCGGTGGCAGCGCCACGGCACGGCCTCGGCGCACATGATCGCGGTCGGCTGCCGCCGTGCCGACGCCAGCAGCGCGTCGATCCCACGGCGGAAGTCCTCGGTCTGCATGTAGTCGGCGTAGTTGCGGAACGAGGCATTGCGCCACCCGGTGTTGGTCGAGTCGTTCGCCGCCTTGCGCAGACCGCCCAGTGCCTTCAGATACGTGTATGACAGCCCGGCCCGCCGCAGCTCCTCCTCGAGCGCCCCCTGCCCGAACTGCGGGTTGTGCCGCGAGCCGGGCATGCTGCGGATGTCCGCCACACGGGTGACGTGCTGTGCCTCCAGCAGTTCGATGAACTCACCGATCGGCCGTGTGGAGTGACCGATGGTCCAAACCGTCGTCATGAGGCCATCATGGCGCGCCCAATGCCTGCTCGGATCGGGCCGTGCGACGATGCCGGCCCGGCACGGCCCGATCCTCAGTCGATCGCCTTCAGCAGTGACGCGACCTCGGTCCGCACGGCGGCACGGAATTCGTCGGATCCGGCGATCTCGGCATCGAACACCTCGTCGACCCCGAACATGCGGTCCGCCAGGCCGGCCCGCGAGCCGGCCGCGCGCTGCCGCAGCGTCGGGGCCAGCGGGTCGTCGAGCGGCAGCTCGCGGCCGTGGATGTCGTGTCCCAGCCTGACGAACACCATCCAGGCCGCCACCGTGAGTGCGCAATAGTGCGGCACCGCCCCGGCCCGGACACGATCGACCGCCGTGCCGAGCACCCTGATCGGCAGCTTCTGTGAGCCGTCCATCGCGACCTGGAGCGTCGTGTGCGGCAGATGCGGGTTGCGGAACCGCTCGAGGATCTCCCGGCCGTATGCATCGAGATCGAGCCCGGGCGGCGCGGCCAGGGTCGGTTGCGCGTCATCCCGCTGGAGCGATCGCGCGAGCTCGGCCAGGCGCGGGTCTCGGGCTGCCTCGGCAATGGTCCGGTGCCCGTGAAGCGCCCCGAGGTAGGCGAGCAGCGAGTGGGTGCCGTTGAGCATTCGCAGCTTGGCCTTCTCATACGGCTCCACGTCGTCGGCGAGTGTCGCACCGGCCTTCTCCCACGCCGGTCGATGCCCCGCGAACCGGTCTTCGATCACCCACTGCCCGAACGGTTCGGCGACGACCAGGCCCTCGTCGCGCAGGCCCAGCATCCGCTGCGCCTCCGCGCGGTCACGCTCGGTGGTCGCCGGCACGATGCGGTCGACCATGGTCGAGGGGAAGGTGACCGATTGCTCGAGCCACTGCGCGAAATCGTCGTCCCCACCGGCCGATGCCAGCTCCCGCACCAGACGGCGCAGCTGGCGTCCGTTGCCGGGAAGGTTGTCACAACTGAGGACGCTGAGCGGTGCTCCGTCCGCGACGAACCGCGCGGCAAGCCCTGCCGCGAGCAGGCCGACGGACGAGCCGGGCACCTCCTCGGCCGGCCCGCCCGCAAGGATCCGCCGAAGCAGGTCGACGTCGGCGCGCACGGCAGGTGTGCCCACGGCCAGCCCGCCGTCGGCCGCGCGGGGGTAGCCCTTCTCGGTGATCGTCAGCGTGGTGACGGACACCCGGGGATCGGCCATCCGCACCAGAGTCCGGCCGGGATCACCCGCGCCGCAGACGACCTCGCGAAGAACACCCACCACGTGCAGGGCGGTCAGATCGGCGCCCTTGGTCAGCACACCGTAGAGCCCGTCCTGCGGGCGCAGTTGCTCGACCACCGTGGCGGAGCGTCCCGTGACCGCGAACGTCCCCCACCGGTCGTCGCCGGTGACCTCACAGGCACGTTGGGTGTATGCCGCCTGGTGAGCCCGATGGAACGCTCCCACCCCGAAGTGCACGAGCCCGACGTCCAGACCGCGCGGATCGAACTGCGGCAATTCCACCGACGCCGGGACCCGGTCCCCGGAGCCCGACAGTGCTGAAAGAGCCGACAGAGACAGTCGATCCACGCCCGTCAGTCCTTCGAGTCGTCGACTCGCGCGACGAGCTGGGTCGGATTGACGAATCGCAGTGCGATGACGAGCAACACGAGCATCGACAGCATGTAGATCACCGCCATCGCATCGACGGACTGCTGCGCGCGGATGCCCGCGCCGGTCATGGCCGTGAACAAGGCGACCACGAGCGTGTTGGACGACGAATCCGAGGTGAGGAAGGTGAGTTCGAACATGCCGACCGTCCGCACGAGCACCAGCACCGCGGCGGCCAGGATGCCCGGTACGAGCAGCGGGGCGAGAATGCGCAGGAACAGCTTCGACATCGACGCTCCGCACATTCGCGCCGCCGACTCGATCGACGGGTTGATCTGCTCGATGAACGGGGTCATCGTCAGCACCACGAACGGCACCGAGGGCACGAGGTTCGCCAGGATGACGCCGACGAGACCCGGCGCGAGATGGTAGTAGTCCAGCAGTGTGGCCAACGGGATGCCGTAGGTGATCGGCGGCATCATGATCGGCAGGAGGAACAGCAGCATCGCAATCCTCATGCCGGGGAACTTCTTTCGTGCCAGCACATAGGACGCCGGCACGCCGATGAGGACCGATAGGGCGACCACGACGATGGCGACGATGAGAGTGGTCGACACGACCTGTGTCAGGCCGTATTGGTGCCACGCCTTGCCATACCACGACGCGGTGTATCCGGATGGCAGCCAGCTGTCGAACCACTTGCCGGCGAACGAGTTGACGACGACCGACGCGATCACTCCGAAGAGCAGGATCAGGAAGATCGCCATGCCGGCCCACGTCAGGAACGTTCCAGGTGTCGCCACGATGCGGCGCCGGCGGCCGGTGGGAGCCGCCTTCTCGATGACTGCACTCATCAGCCTTTGCCTCCGGTAGAGCCCTTGTACATGGTCGATCGCAGCGCCAGCACGGCGACGATCACGATCATCTCGGCGACGCCCATGACGATGGCCGAGGCCGATGCCAGCGGATAGTCGAACTTCTGGCCCCACGCGTTGTAGGCCACGTAGGCGATCACGCGTGTCGAGCCCGACGGGTCGCCGACCAGGATCGCGGACGGGAACACGCTGAACGCGAGCACGAAGGTGAGGCAGAACGTCGTCGCGAGCCCCGGCGCGAGCAGCGGCAGCGTGATCCGTCTGAAGCGCTGCTTCCATCCCGCGCCCAGGGTCTTGGCCGCCGCCTCCAACGACGGGTCGATGCCCGACATGTAGGACAGGATCAGCAGGAACGCGAACGGGAAGCCGGAGATGATCAGCGACCAGAGCACGCCCCAGTAGTTCTGCACGAGTTGCACCGGCCCGATCCCGAAGACGTCGAGGAACCGGTTGAACCAGCCGCGCGGGCCGAAGAAGTTGAGCAGACCTTCGGCCGTCAGGACCGTGCCCAGCGTGATCGGCACCACCAGGATCGTCGTCAGCGTGCGCTTGCCGCGGAAGTTGCCGCGCATCTTGTATGCCAGCGGGATCGCGGCGAGCACGTTGATCAGCGCCGCGGGGACGGACAGCTTCAACGTGATCCACAACGATTGCCAGCCGCGCATACTCGGGTCGGTGAAGAAGGCCTTGTACGCGCCGAATACGCCACCGGTGTGCGGATGCAGCGACAGGTTGAGCCCGTAGGCGAACGGATACACGAAGAACACGATGACGAACAGCAGGCCCGGCGCCAGCAGCCACAGGGTCCGGTCGATCCCGCGCTCCGCGAGCCGGTGGACGAGCGACGGCTTCTGGGCCGGGCCACCGGACGCCGGTCGCGCTGCCTGCGTCGTGGAGGCGCTCATGTCGTGGCAGCTTCCGCGACGCGATCGGTCTTCACCGGGCTCGCCACGCCACCTGAGCCGTCGGCAGCCGGCTCGGGAAAGATCAGGATCCGGTCCGAGCGGGCGCTCAGTTGCACACGGGCGCCCGTCGCCGGATGAGCATCGCTTCGCACATGGATCGTCGCACCCGAGGATGTGCGCGCCTCCGTGGCGAATTCGCGGCCCTGGTACTCGACGACCTCCACGTTCGCCTCGACCGTGATGGCGGCGGGCGCACTGCCGGACTCGAACGAGAGGTCCTCCGGACGGATGCCCACCTTGACCCGCTCTCCGACGGAGACGGGTGCCGCAGCAACTCCGCGGGCCACCGTGCCGATCGCCGACACGGTGACCTCGCCACCGTCGATGCTCTCGACGACGCCGTCGAAGAGGTTGCGATAGCCCATGAAGTCGGCGACGTGCGCGTTCGTCGGTTTCTCGTGGAGCTCCTGCGGGGTGCCGATCTGCTGCACCTCGCCCAGGCGCAGCACGACCAGCCTGTCGGCCAGCGACAGAGCCTCCTCCTGGTCGTGGGTGACGTAGATGGTCGTCAGCCCGAGCGACTGGTGCAACCGGCGGATCTCGGTGCGCATCTCCAGGCGGAGTTTTGCGTCGAGGTTCGACAACGGCTCGTCCATGAGCACCAGGGAGGGACGGAGCACGACGGCCCGCGCGATCGCCACCCGCTGCTGTTGGCCACCGGACATCTGCCCGGGCAGCTTCTTCGCGTGTGGCCCCAACTGCACGAGCTCGATCGCCTCCGCGACGCGGCGCTTGATCTCCGCACGCGGCACCCGGCGCATCTGCAGCCCGAACGCGATGTTCTTCTCGACCGACAGGTGCGGGAACAGTGCATAGTTCTGGAATACCATGCCGAATCCTCGCTTTTCGGGCGGCAACTGGTCGACCTGGCGGTCATCCAGCATGATGCGGCCCGCCGTCAGCGGCAGCAGGCCCGCCACGCAGTTCAGCGCCGTCGACTTGCCGCAGCCGGAGGGTCCCAGCAGCGCGATGAACTCGCCCCGCTCGATGGTGAGGTCGAGGTTGTGCAACGCGACCTGGCCACCGAAGCTGCGACCCAGGCCCTCGAGCCGCAGCCTTTCGAACTGGTCCGTCGATGAAGTCACTGGCTCTTTGCCTTTCCGCCGCCGACCTTGCGGTCCCACATGTCGAAGGCCTTGACGAGACTCTTCGCCGAGATCGGTGTGACGATCGGGTGCGACTTGATCATGTCGGCATACTCCGGGCGGCCGTACTCCTTGATGACCTTCTGGCTCTTGGCCGGCGCCATGTCGAGCGTGACGCCCTTGACCGCGGGACCGGGATAGAAGTAGCCGTCGTCGTAGGTCTTGGCCTGCTGCTTCTTCGACAGCGCGTAGTTCAGCACCTGCAGGATCGCCGACATCTTGTCCGCCGAGACGCCCTTGGGCACGACGGCATACTGTGCGTCGGCCACCCAGTCGAACGTGTCGAGTGCCGCGACCTTGAAGTTCTTGGGCACCTGGTGCAGCGCGCGTGGGTTGATGTCCCAGCCGGTCGTGGTCACGGCCATGTCCCACGCGCCGGTCTTCAGGTTGTTCATGGTGACGCTCGTGCCCGTGGGATAGGTCTTGATGTACTTGCCGAGCTTCTGCAGGTAGTTCCAGGTCTTCGACCAGCCGTTCACCGGGTCCTTGGGGTCCTTGTCACCGAGGATGTATGGCAGCCCCATCAGCCAGGTGCGTCCTGGGCCGGAGTTGGCGGGCTGGGCGTAGCCGAACTTGCCGGGGTGCGCCTTCGCCCACGCCAGAAGCTGTTTCGCGGACTTGGGTGGGTTCTTGACCTTGGCGGGGTTGTATTCGAGCAGCGGACCCGACGGGTAGTAGACCAGCTCGACACCCTGGTTCTTGGCAAGCTTTTGCATCTTGGCGGCGGGCTTCTGGTAGTTCGCCATGTTGGGCAGGCGATCCGAGAACTTCTTCATGTTGACGAAGAGCTTCTGGTCGATGCCCGCGGCGAGTCCGTCGGTGCCGGTCAGCACCAGGTCGATCTGCAGGTTGCCCGCCTGCTGCTGCGCCTTGACCTTGCCGGCCATGTCGGGCGCCCCTGCCGTCTCCCAGGTGACATGCGAGATGACGTCCGGGTGCTCCTTCTCGAACGACGAGAAGATGGATCCGGTGAGCTGCTTGTTGCCGGCGACGTCGAGGATGTTGAGGGTCACCGGTTTTGACGGCTTCTTCGGCACGGCGGAGGCGGTCAGGGCCGCTGTGGGATCCGACCCGCCGCCCGGGGCACCGCATCCGGCGGTGATCAGACCGGCGGCCACGAGGGCAGCGGCGCATTGCACATTCTTGGTGAATCGCATAAGGATCTCTCCCTGTCTGAGGCATGCCTCTCATGCCTTGGGGGTGATGAAGGGTTCAGTGCCGCGCCGGCGGCACCGAGGTGGACTGGCGAACGACCAGGTGGACGGGCAGATCTTCCGCCGAGTCGTGCTGCTCCGCGCCGTTGATCAGGTCGATCAGCTTGTTGACCGCGCTGCGGCCGACCTTGCTCAGTGGTGAACGCACCGTGGTCAGTCCGGGCGACACGAGGCCGGCGACGTTGACATCGTCGATGCCCATCACCGACAGGTCGTCCGGCACGCGGATGCCGCGCGCGCTGAGACGCGCGAGGATGCCCAGACCCATGAGGTCGTTGTAGGCGAGGGCCGCGGTGGCGCCCGAGGCGACCACGACATCGGCGGCGGACTTGCCGCCGTCGAAGACCGGTGCGTAGGAGCCGAGCTTCCTCACCTCGAGATCATCGAGGCTCGGCGCGATCTGCTCGATGGCGGCCCAGCGGCGCTGATTGGACCAGGACCTCTCGGGACCGCCGACGTAGGCGACGTGGCGGTGCCCCAGTGCATACAGATGCTCCAGTGCCTGCCGGATGATCTCGGAGTCGTCGACGACGACGGATGTGAGGCCGTCCCATTCCCGATTGACGAGGACCATCATCGTGGCGTCGACGACCGACGCGATGTCGTCCTCGGACATGCGGGCAGAGCAAAGGATCAGGCCGTCGACCTGCTTGGCGAGCTTGCGCACCAGTTCGAGCTCGGTGCGCGCATCCTCATCGGAGTCCGCGACGAACACCGAGTATCCCTCGGCCAGCGCACGGCCCTGGACGCCCTTGGTCACCGATGCGAAGTAGGGGTTCTCCAGGTCGGGGATCACCAGGCCGATGTTGTTGGTGCGGCCGGTGATCAGACCGCGCGCCGCCTGATTCGGCTGGTATCCCAGCTGCCTGGCCGCCTCGACGACCTTGCGGCGGGTTTCCTCGGCCACCGGGGATCCCGCGGCGAGCGCACGCGAGACCGTGGAGGCTGAGACGCCGGCGGCCCTCGCGACGTCTCGGACCGTCACCGATGCGGACACCTGACCGACCTCCTTTCGATGTGTGGTGGGTCACAGCTTGCAACCGTTCCCACAACAACGTCAATCGTCGTTATCAAAGCGTTATACTTAGGATCGCAAGCTTGATGTTCAGATGCGGAAATCATTGTGTTTCAGCATGATTACTCTTGCGACATCGGTTGCGATGCTGCATATTGTCGTCTGCAAACGTTTCACCCGTTGTTGCAACAGAGAGGTCTCGATGACTGACCACTGGCGCCTCGACCCTGACCGCGCGCTCCCAGCCGAGGCCAGGACCCGAGACATCGCCCGCACCCTCTATGCGCGTGCAGCCCCGCTCCCCCTCGTGTCCATGCACGGTCACGTCGAGGTCGACCTGTTCCTGCGGAACCACGCGTTCGGCGACCCGGCACAGCTCTTCATCGTCCCGGACCACTACCTGGTGCGGATGCTGGTCTCCCAGGGATACACCCCGGCGCAGCTGGGAGTGGGTTACCGCGACGGCGCCGGCACGGGTGACCCCGTCGAACACGACGGGCGAACCATCTGGAGGCACTTCTGCCGCAACTGGCGCCTCTTTCGCGGCACGCCGACGAGACTCTGGCTGGAGCACGAGTTCGCCGAGCTCTTCGAGCTCCCCACCCCGCCGTCGGAGGCCGACGCGGACGCGTTGTACGACCATCTCGTCGCCACCCTCGCAACAGACGAGTTCCGTCCCCTGGCACTGCTGGACCGGATGAACGTCGAGATCCTGGCCACCACCGACTCCGCGCTCTGCCCCCTCACGTCGCACCAGGAGCTCGCGCGCCGGCTGGGTCCCGGACGCATCGTGCCGACCTTCCGGCCGGACTCACTGGTGCACATCGGTCACGACGCATGGGCCAAGGAAATCG
This sequence comes from uncultured Intrasporangiaceae bacterium, assembly GCA_964412865.1. GTDB lineage: Bacteria > Actinomycetota > Actinomycetes > Actinomycetales > Dermatophilaceae > Leekyejoonella. Next base: position 3,981 of record CAYPQR010000023.1, on the reverse strand, counting down.
AGGAGCTCAGTGAGTGCTCCGACATCGACACCGGCGACTATCACGGATATCTGCAGGCGCTCCGGCAGCGCAGACACGCGTTCATCGAGGCCGGAGCCCGGGCCACCGACCACGGGCATTTCACCGCCGACACCACGCCGTTGCCCACCCCGGATGCCGAACGCATCTATCGCTCGGCGCTCGAAGGCGACGTATCCGACGCCGAGGTCACCGCATTCGCCGCCCACATGCTCTATCAGATGGCGCAGATGTCTGCAGAGGACGGCCTCGTCATGCAACTGCATCCCGGCGTGCTGCGCAACCACAGCACGCGGATCTACGAGATGCACGGAGCCGACAAGGGATTCGACATCCCCGCACGAGTCGAGTTCACCAACAGCCTGAGACCCATGCTCGAGAGCTTCGGCCTGAGCAAGCAGTTCCGCTGCATCCTGTTCACCACGGACGAGACCGTGTATTCGCGCGAACTCGCCCCCTTGGCCGGCGCCTACCCGTCCGTGCGCCTCGGCGCACCGTGGTGGTTCCTGGACAGTCCCGAGCAGATGCGCCGCTTCCGCGAGTCGGCCGTCGAGACCGCAGGCTTCTACAACACCAGCGGATTCGTCGACGACACGCGGGCATTCGCGTCCATCCCGGCGCGACACGACCTCTCGCGACGGATCGATGCCGGATACCTCGCAAAGTTGGTCGCAGAGGGCCGACTCGAGATGGACGAGGCCATGGAGACCATCGTCGATCTGGCCTACCGGCTGCCACTCGAGGCGTATGCACCGCGATCCGGCCACACCGCATAACACCCGGCAAGGAGAATCATGACCATCAGATCGGCCGAAGTGCTGGTGACCAGTCCGGGCCGCAACTTCGTCACGCTGCGACTGACGACCGAGGACGGCGTCACCGGCCTCGGCGACGCGACGCTCAACGGCCGCGAACTCGCCGTCGCCGCCTACCTGCGGGACCACGTGGCGCCGCTGCTCGCCGGGCGCGACGAGGGCAGGATCGAGGACACCTGGCAATATCTCTACCGTGGGGCCTACTGGCGCCGCGGTCCCGTGACCATGGCTGCGCTGGCCGCCGTCGACATGGCCCTGTGGGACATCAAGGCGAAGACGGCCGGTATGCCGCTCTACCAGCTGCTCGGAGGACGGTCACGGCGCGGCTGCCTCGCCTACGGTCACGCCTCGGGCACCTCGACCGACGCGCTCTTCACGTCGATCCGCAACCATCTCGACCAGGGCTATCGCGCGATCAGGGTGCAGACCGGGGTGCCCGGGCTCGGGCAGGTCTACGGCGTCGCGGCGGACCAGAAGCCCGGCCAGCGCTACGACTACGAGCCGGCCAAACGCCAGGCGAGGCCCGCCGAGGAGGCCTGGGACACCCGCGCATACCTCCGGCATCTGCCGACCGTATTCGAAGCGGTGCGGACCGAATTCGGGCCGGAGCTGCCCCTGCTGCACGACGGCCACCACCGGATGTCACCCAACGAGGCGGCAATCCTGGGCAAACGCCTCGAGCCCTACGACCTGTTCTGGCTGGAGGACTGCACGCCGGCCGAGAACCAGGAGGCGTTGCGCCGTGTGCGCGCACAGACGACAACGCCGCTGGCCATCGGCGAGGTGCTCAATTCGGTGTTCGACTACCAGACGCTGATCACCGAACAGCTCATCGACTACGTCAGATCCGCGGTCACCCACGCCGGCGGCATCACGGCCCTGAAGAAGCTGCTCGACTTCGCGGCGATCTATCAGATCCGGTCGGGCTTCCACGGCCCGACCGACATCTCACCGGTCGGCCAGGCCGCTCACCTCCACCTGGGGATCGCACTCCACAACTTCGGCATTCAGGAATACATGAAGCATTCCAGCGACACGCTGGAAGTGTTCCGCACCAGCTACACCTTCACCGACGGCCTGCTCGATCCGGGTGAAACCCCCGGTCTGGGAGTGGAATACGACGACGAGGCCGCGGCCGCTTTCGCCTATGAGCCGGCATATCTGCCGGTGAACCGGCGACTCGACGGGACGGTGCACGACTGGTGACCACGCAGGCGAACCACGACGTGCTGCTCCTCGCACCCGATGATGACGTCGCGGTCGCGACCCGCCCGCTCTCGGCGGGTGATGTCGTCACCGCAACCGGCCTCGCCCCGCTGACCCTGCGCGCAGCCATCTCCCCCGGCCACAAGCTGGCTGTCAGGCGTGTGGCGCGCGGCGACACGGTGCGCAAGTACGGTTCGACCATCGGTGTCGCGACATCACCCATCGAGCCCGGTGACCACGTCCACACGCACAACCTCGCCATGGCCGACGCGGACGAGGCGCACGAGTTCGGCACCGAACTCGTGCGGCTCGATCCACCCGACGGGCCTCGGCCGACGTTTCAGGGGTATCACCGATCGAGCGGCAGGGTGGGCACGCGCAACTACATCGGCATCCTCACCTCCGTCAATTGCTCGGCGAGCACGGCGAGGATGATCGCCGACCAGTTCCGCGGGCCCGTCCTCGACGCATACCCGAACGTCGACGGGGTCGTCGCGCTGACCCACGGCAGCGGGTGCGGTCTCGTCCTCGACAGCGAGGGCGCCGGCATCCTGATCAGGACGTTGCAGGGGTATGCGGCGCACCCGAACATCGCCGGACTGCTGGTCCTCGGTCTCGGCTGCGAGATGCTGCAGTCATCACGCATCGTCGAGACGGCGGACATCCCCTCGTCGACGTTGGTCGAGCACATGACCATCCAGGACACGGGTGGCGTCCGGCGGACGGTCCGGGCGGGTGTCGAGGCGATCAACGCGATGCTCGACCCGATCAATCGACTGCAGCGAGCACCCGCCGATATCTCGCATCTCGTGCTCGGGCTCAATTGCGGCGGATCAGACGGATATTCGGGCATCAGTGCCAATCCGGCGCTCGGCGTCGCATCCGACCGTCTCGTGTCCTACGGCGGAGCGTCCGTCCTCGCCGAGACACCGGAGGTGCACGGAGCGGAGGGCCTCCTGCTTCGCCGCGCGGTCTCGGAGGACGTCGGCCGCAAGCTCTTGGCACGTCTCGACTGGTGGAGGGACTACACCGCCGCCGGGGGCGGCACGATGGACAACAACCCTTCCCCGGGCAACAAGGCCGGCGGACTGACGACGATCCTCGAGAAGTCGCTCGGCGCCGTCGCCAAGAGCGGTCATGCGCCACTGAGGGACGTGCTCGAATACGCCGAACCGGTCAAGGGACCGGGCCTGGTCTTCATGGACACACCCGGATATGACCCGGTGTCGGTCACCGGAATCGTGGCCGGTGGAGCGAACGTCGTCTGTTTCACGACCGGCAGAGGGTCGGTCTTCGGCTGTAAGCCGGTGCCGAGCATCAAACTGGCGACCAGCACCGACCTCTACGACAGGATGCCCGAAGACATGGACATCAACTGTGGCACCGTCGTCGACGGCACAGACACGATCGATGGTGTGGGGGCCGAGATCTTCGACAAGATCCTCGCCGTCGCGTCGGGTGAGCAGACGGTGAGCGAGGAGCTCGACCTCGGTCAGGAGGAGTTCGTTCCCTGGCAGCTCGGTGCCGTGACCTGACCCGTCGCGCACCCCGGCGAGCTCGATCCGGGCCGGTGCATCTGACAGCCTGTAGCCCATGGAACGGACGGTGCACCGCGAGCACCGTCGAGAGCTCGCGAAAGGACTGGCATGGTCACTCCCGCAGGACACTACGCACTCGCCGCCCGGCGCGGAGACTTCATCTTCGTCGCCGGCCAGACCGGAGAGGACGACTCCGGTGCGCTCGGCGACCTCGAGCAGCAGACCGCCGGCGCCATCCGCAACATCGAGACGATCCTCGCGCAGCACGGCGCGCACCTTCACGACGTGGTGCGGATGACGTGCTTTCTCACCCGCATCGATCTGTTCGCGCGATTCGACGCCGCCTACAAGGCAGCCCTCGGGGATGCCGCGCCGGTGCGCACCACCGTCGGCGTCAGCGGGCT
>CAYPQR010000022.1:12286-15874 GCA_964412865.1 uncultured Intrasporangiaceae bacterium | reverse complement strand
CCACTCACAACGGATCTCGAACGAGGCGAGACTCACGGGTAGGCGCGAATGACGTCGATGACCTGATAATCCTCATCCACCAGCGGCACGCTGCGCCACTTCTGCATGCCGGGGCAGCACGCATAATGCAACCCACATCCGATCAGATCACCGACCTGCAGGTCGGAGTCTGGCGGAATGTCGAGGAACGCGTGCTGATCGTTCAGCCATGTCAGCCGGACGCCCTGAGGAACTGGTCGTAGCCGACCGTCCCGGGCCCAGTGCCGCACCACCGGAAGGCCGGTGCTGGTCGGCACGTCGCGTTTGCCGAGGCCGACCAGAGCCAGATGTGGCTCGGGCCGCGATATCACCGCGCCCCACACCTCCGCCGCCTCCACAAGATGCTGACCCGGCCGCGCCAATCGCCCAAGCACCGAACGCTCGTCATTGTGACCGGCATCGTGCAGCACATAGGCCCCACTGCGCAGCACGACCCGCGCCGGGCGGCCGAGCCGGGCGCGGGACAGTACGGACGCGACCTGGTGAAACCACGTCGAACCGCCCGCAGAGAGAACCACTTCATCCAGGGGGTCGAAGGTGCCACGGGCGGCGAGGAACTCCGCAGTCTCCCGCATGGCCATGAGGAACGCAGTCACTTCGGCAACGGCGTCGTCACCGGCGCGCCGCTCGATCGTCGCCTCGTATCCGGCGACGCCGACGATCTTCACGCGCCCGGTCCGCTCCGCAGCCTGCGCGACAGCCAGCGCCTGATCGGTGGTGCGGCACCCGCCGCGAGTGCCCTCCTGGCCGCATTCGATCAGCACCGGCAGTGCGCGCTCTGAGCCGGCCGCCTGCAGGTGTTGCGCCAGCATCTCGACACCACGGACGGAGTCGACCCAGCAGATCGGCATGAATTCCGGATCAAGGAGCATCTGCTCGGCGAACCAGCGGATGGCTATCGGCTCCGCCAGTTCGTTGGCCAGCATGATCCTGTTGAAGCCGTGTGCTCGAAGGACGGCAGCCTGACTTGTCGTGGCGACCGTGACTCCCCATGCGCCCGCCTCGACCTGCCGCCGCGCGATCTGCGGAGACATCGTCACTTTGACATGCGGCGCGAGGTCCACGCCGTGCTGCTGGCACCATCCGGCCATCACCCGGATGTTGTTGGCGAGTGCGGGCTCCTTGACGACCAGAGCCGGCAACAGCAGGTCGCCGTGCAGCAGGTTCAGTCGGCGACGGGTCAGAGCCGTCGGCGACAGCTCGGTCGGCAACCAGGCAAGGCTCTCGTCGCTCCAGGTCACGAAGCGCTGCCTGCCAGAGCGATCCAGCAACTGACGGCCTGCTTCAGCGTGACGATGTCGTCGCAGGTGAAGCGCACGCCACGGGCGCCGGCTCGAGTGGTGCCGGGCAGCATCGTGCAGGCCTCGGCCATCACCGACGAGAGCAGACCCGCCTCCAAGGTGTATGGACCGTCCGGCCGGTACGGATCGAGTTCGTCCACGTGCTGGATGGCATCCGAAACCCCCTTCTCGATCCGGTGGCAGGCCTGCGCCGGATGCATGCTGCTGACGACCTCTCGGCCGACCGCGGTCTTGACGACCACGGTGTGCACTGAGGGGAGAAACTCCCGAGCCTGCGCACAGGCCAGGTCGTCTCCGGCGATCAGTGCCACAGGCACCCCGAACAGGCCGGCGATGGCGGCATTGAACCGAGTCTCTGACCATGTCTCACCGTTCACGCTGAGTTCGGTGAGGGTCGCGGACGAAAACGTATGCTCGAGGGTCGCATTCGTCGTGCCCGCGGCCGCGTGGTAGCCGACGAATATCGTCGCGACCGGCTCCTCGGCGATGCCCTGCATCATTCCCCACGGGACCTTCGGCGAACCGATGAGCAGCTCCGCACGCGGATCCATCCTGTCCGGAAGCAGGTTCGACATGTCTCCGTGCGCATCACTGACAATCACCCGGGACGCACCGGCGGAGAACGCCCCTCCGACCGCGGCATTCGCCTCGTCCGTCATCAGTCGCCTCGCGAGCGGGTAGTCGTCGCTGCCGCGGGTCACCTGCCGGCGGGTCGCGATGCCGGCTATGCCCTCCATGTCGATGGAGATGTGCACCAGCGTCATCATGACCTCGTTTCGGTATGAGGGAGTCCAACGCTCGAAACTCTTTCATGTCGAAGCTCGTTCCGGTTGTATCGTCGCAACGATCCACACGCCTGGAATGTGAGGTTTTACAACCACAATGGAGCGGCACGTGCTGCACACTCTGACATCGCTGTCCGAGCATCTGTGCCCAGATCTGGTGGATGTCGCATACCTCCCGCCGGATGCCGACGACATCGTGATCGAAGGATTCCACCTGCCCGAGACCGGCGAGTTCGGCCCCGACGGCAGCCCGACCCGGCTGCTGCTCGCCGTACGGTGCGAGGTTCCCGCCGAACTGATCGAATCGCTCGGACGGTTGTCCGGGTACGGGGCCGTCATCGCCGGCGGTGCGGCCGTCGACGACGTCGCGATCGAGGTGGCACGAGCTCGCCACGTCGGTCTCATGGTGCTGCGACGCGACGTGTCCTGGATGCACCTGATGAGCACGCTGTACAACCTTCTGGACGAGGGAGAGCGCAGCAGGGACATCGCCCAGGCCGTCATACCGGGCCCTGAGGACGACCTGTTCGAAATCGCGGACTGGGTCGCGACTCAGCTCGGCGCGCCGGTGACGATCGAGGACCCGAGGTCGCGAGTGATCGCGTTCTCTTCACATGTCGGCCCGGTCGACGCGGCCAGAGTGGAGTCGATCATGCGCCGAGAGGTACCCCGCCAATACCTCGATCGCATGCGTAAACACGGCGTCTTCCAAAGGCTCGCTGCGGCAACGTCACCGGTCTTCGTCGGTGGCCGGAGACCGGACATCGAACCGCGCGTGGCAATGCCGGTGCGGGCCGGTCGTGAACTGCTGGGATCGATCTGGGTCGCTGCGGGCGAGCCCCTGCCACCGGCGCACGAGCGGGTCTTGACGGACTCCGCCGCAGTCGTCGCGGTGCACCTGCTGCGGCGGCGACAGTTCATGGGCTACGAACGGCGAATCCACACCGATGCCGTGCGCCATCTGCTTGCCGGGCGGACGGACAAGGTCCCCGAACTGAGCTGGCTATCCGAATCCGGCGGTGATCTGCTTGTCCTGGCGACCACCCTGGCCGACGACTCGTCCGACCGCGACGACACGCAGTGGGAACGTCATGCCGTCACCGACGCCGTGCGCGGACATCTGTTGGCGATCGTCCCCGGCTCCGTCACAGGCCTCGTGGACACGACGACCTATTCGGTCATTCGGCTCACCGGACCGAGTCCGAGCGCGCTTGCCGCCCTGCGGCAGTCGATGGCCGACTTCGTCAACGGGTTCACCCGTCACGGACGACATCACCCACTGCACATCGGTATCGGCACCAGAGTGCCTCGTGCCCGGGATCTGGCGGAGTCCCGTGAGATGGCAGATCTGGCGGTCGAGACGCTGGCGCAGTCCGCGCGGGTCAACGAAGTCGCCACCATCGAAGAGGTCGGCGCGCAGGCACTGCTCCTGCGCAACCGCAAGGCCATCAGTCGCTCTCCTG
>CAYPQR010000022.1:0-12186 GCA_964412865.1 uncultured Intrasporangiaceae bacterium | reverse complement strand
CGTTGTGAAAAATCACAATCTGGATCGCGAATCCGGTTCAGATTCGACCAGCGGCCATGCGCTGCAGATCTCTAGATTTCCCCCGTAGCCAGCCATGCCCGGGCCGTCCGGCCACCGCGGCGCCCACCTGTGGAGGAATCATCGTGAAGATCAAGTCCGCTTCCATACGCTTGACCGGAGTGGTCGGACTGACCACCGCCGCGCTCCTGCTCGCCGCCTGCGGTGGCTCGTCAGGCTCCGGGAACGATGAGACGGAGGGTACGGGCCAGGCCGGTGGGGCGTTCAGCTTCGCCATCGCCGAACCGGAAGCGCTCGCACCCTCGGCCACCTGCTATGAGACCGAGTGCAGCTACGTGTTGCGCAACATCCTCATCGGTCTGGCTCAGGCCGACCCGAAGGGCGACGGGCTCAAGCTGCAGCAGGCAAAATCCATCACCAGCGAGGACAGCCAGCACTGGACGGTCAAGCTGAAGAAGGGGTGGAAATTCGAAAACGGCGAGCCTGTCGACGCTGACGCCTACATCCGCGCCTGGAACTACGGTGCCTATGGTCCCAACGCCGCCCGCGCGAACTTCTTCTTCGAGCGCATCAAGGGCTACGACGCGATGAACAGCAAGCACCCCACCGCCAAGAAGCTCAGCGGCCTGAAGAAGGTGAACGACTACGAGTTCACCATCGACCTCACCTCGCCGTTCAGCCAGTGGCCATCGATCCTGAGCGGCCTGACATTCCTCCCGATGGCCAAGGCGTGCGTCGCCAACATGAAGAAGTGCAACGAGCACCCCATCGGTAACGGCCCCTACAAGATGGATGGGGACTGGGAGCACAACCAGTCCATCACCCTCAAGCGATGGGCCGGCTACAAGGGCCCGAATCCGGGGCACGCCGACAAGATCACGCTGAAGATCTATCCGAAGAAGGACGCCGCCCTGCAGGACCTCCTGGCGGGCCAGACCGACATCATTCGCCCGAACCCCGATCAGGTCGACGCCGCCAAGGGTCAGGCCAACATCAAGACCCTCGACGACGTCAGCTCATCCCTGGTGCGCTTCTCCTTCCCGGCCGGTGTTCCCGCATACGACGACCCGCGAGTGCGACGGGCCATCTCGATGGCCATCAACCGCAAGGCGATCACCAAGAGCATCCTGCCGACCAGCATGCCGGCAGACGACATCATCAGCCCGGTCGTCCCCGGCTACAAGAAGGGCGCCTGCTCCTACTGCGTGTACAACCCGACGAAGGCCAAGAAGCTGCTCGCCGAGGCCGGTGGCTGGAAGGGCGGCACGATGAACATCTGGCTGCCCGCCGATCAGGGTTATGACCAGGAGCTCACGGCGATCGGCAACCAGTTGCACAAGAACCTGGGTATCAACTTCACTTTGAAGTCCGTCCCGCAGGCCAAGTACTACCAGATGAAATCGTATGACGGACCTCACCTGGGCACCTGGAGCATGGACTACCGCTCGCCCGAGAACTACCTGCGGCCGCAGTTCAGCACCGCGGGACTGGAAGCGAAGAAGAAGTGGCACGACGCCACCTTCGAGAAGCTGCTGGACAAGGCGGATGCCGAATCGAACTCGACCAAGGCTGTTGCGCTCTACCGCAAGGCCGCGGACATCGTCAACGATCAACTCCCGTCGGCACCGTTGTTCTTCGGCAAGGCCTACTTCTTCTACAACAGCGACAAGGTGACCAACGTCCAGTACGACGGTGCGAACGACATCCTTCCGCTGGCCTCCATCGAGGTGAAGTAGCGTGACCGGAACGGATGACATGCTCATGCGGGAGACTCTGCCGTACGGCTGCTGGCCGTCGCCGCTCAGCGCGTCCTGGGTGGCCGGTGACAGCAGCGGGATGGACACACCGCGCATCCACCGCGGCGTACCGTACTGGGTGGAGAAGCGGCCCGAAGAGGATGGCGCGGCGCTGATGTCGCTGCGTCACGGCAAGCCCGTGAGCCTGCTCGATGAACCGTGGCATCCCGGGTCACAGGTGCACGAGGTGTATGCCGGCACGGTCTTCACAGTCGGTGATGAGGGAGTCCACTTCATCAACAAGGCGGATCAGCGACTCTGCCACCTCGACCCGACGACCGGCGAGGTCACTGCACTGACGCCGGCCACCGAGCTGCGACTAGTGGATCCGGTCGTCGACAATGCGCACGATAGAGTGCTCGCCGTTGCCGAGCGTCACGGCGTCGGCCCGATGCCGGACAACCTGGTCGTCGCCATCCCGCTGCACGGGGGCCCGGCACGCGACCTGATCGGCGGCGCCGACTTCTACTCCGGTGTGCGGCCCAGTCCGGACGGGTCGTCGATCTGCTGGATCAGCTGGTCGCACCCCGACATGCCTTGGAACGGCTCGAGGCTCTGGGTTGCCGACGTGGACCAAGACGGCGAGGTCAGCGCGGAACCGGCTCTCATCGCCGGCGGCGAGGAGGTCTCGGTGGCCTGCCCGTTGTGGGACGCGGAGGGGACACTGTGGTTCGCGTCGGATGCCACCGGCTGGTGGAACCTCTACCGCTGGTCGCCCGCCGTCGACGACGAACCGCGGATCCTCCACCGGATCGACGCCGACTGCACTCGACCACCGTGGGAAGTGGGTCATCGCTCCTACGTGCCCACAGGCCCCGACTCGGCTCTCGTCGTATTACGTCGGGAGGGTCTCATCGAATTGGTTCACCTCAGCGCGACGGACTGCACCACTCTCGACGGCGACTACATAGAATTCGGTGAACTCGCCGGCGACGACAGCACCGCCGTGACCATCGCCAAGTCCTCCACGCGGTCAGAGTCCGTGGTCGGAATCGACCTGCAAACCCTGTCCATGCGCGAACTGCACCACGACGGTCAGGCCGACCCCGACCAGGCCTATGTGTCGATCGCCGAGACGATCACCTACCCGACCGAGGACGGCGAGGTGAGCCACGGCTACTACTATCCACCGGCCAACCCGCGATACGACGCGCCGGCAGGAGACCACCCGCCGCTGCTGATCACCGTCCATGGCGGACCAACCAGCGCGGCACGGCCCAGTCTGAACCGCACCATCCAGTTCTTCACGAGTCGCGGCTTTGCCGTCGTCGATCTGAACTATCGAGGAAGCACAGGATTTGGGCGTGCCTATTGGCAGCGCCTGTACGGGAATTGGGGCAAAACCGACGTCGAGGACTGCGTCTTCGCCCGTCGATACCTTGCGAAGGAGCGGGGAACCGATCCACACCGATCCGCGGTGCGCGGCGGCAGCGCCGGCGGATTCACCGCGCTGGCAGCCCTAGCCTTCACCGACGACTTCGGGGCGGGAGTGAGCTATTACGGTGTCTCTGATCTCGCGCTCATGGAGCAGGAGACCCACAAGTTCGAGTCGCGATACACGACCCGCCTCGTCTGCGGCGACGACGGCGATCCACAGCTGCTGAACACTCGTTCTCCGATCCACTCCGCGTCTGAGATCACGGCTCCGGTCCTCTTCCTGCAGGGCTCTAAGGACCCTGTGGTCCCCCCGAATCAGTCGCAGTTGATGCGTGATGCGCTCGCCAGCCGGGGTGTCCCGAGCGCCTACCTGGAGTTCTCGGACGAGAGCCACGGATTCTCGCACGCGAAGTCCACGCAACGCTCGTTGGAAGCGGAGCTGACCTTCTATGCCAAGGTGTTCGGCTTGGATCGAAATGACCTGACACCGCTTGACATCGAGCCGGCCACGGCCGGGGTCTGATCGGGCGGCGCCATGGGCCGATACGTCATCCGGCGGCTGCTCCAGTTCATCCCGGTGCTTCTCGGGACGCTGTTTCTGGTCCACTACCTGACGGTCCTCGGAATTCAGATCAACGGAGATCCGGTGCGTGCTCTCTTCGGCCCGAAAGAGCCGAACGCAAGCACCCTGCATTTCATGCAGAAGCAGTTTCACCTGGACAACGCCTGCCTGAAGCAGCCTGGAAACCCCTGCTTCAGCCTGTTTTTCGAGCGGCTGAACGACTACGCACACGGAGACTTCGGCAAGGACTACAACCTGCAGCCGGTGACCTCTCTCCTCGCGCGGGCCTGGCCGGTGTCGGTCCGCCTGGCGATCATCGCGATCGTCTTCGAGTCTGTGCTGGGCGTGATCAGCGGCGTACTCGCCGCGCTACGCAAGGACAAGGTCGCCGACAACGCGGTGCGCATGTCAACCGTCGTATTGGTGTCGTTCCCGTCATTCGTACTCGGTGTGCTCGTGCAGATCCTCGCCGGACGCTACATCCGGTCCTGGCTGACGGACATCGGGGCCCCGGCATGGACGACAGACATCTTCACCACGTCGTATCAGCCCGATCATCCGTGGCTCAGCCTGATCGTGCCGGGATTCGTGCTCGGCGCGTTCTCACTGGCCTCGATCGCCCGCTTGACTCGGACCAGCGTGATCGAGAATCTCCGGGCGGACTATGTGCGCACGGCGCGCGCGAAGGGGCTCGCCCGGGGCCGGGTGATCATCGTTCATACACTGCGGAATTCACTGATCCCGGTGGTGACGTATATCGGCATCGACATGGGCTTCCTGCTGGCAGGCGCCATCGTCACCGAGGGCATCTTCAACATTCCCGGCATCGGGAGGCTGACCTTCGTCGCCGCCAACACCGGTGAGGTGCCGGTGGTGATCGCTCTGGTCACCCTGCTGACGCTGGTCTTCCTGATTGCAAGCGTCGTGGTGGACGTCGCGTACGCTGCGCTCGACTCGAGGATTCGCTATGACTGATTCCAGCTCTGTCATCGGAGCAAGCACGGCGCCGACCGGCGCACTCGACGGTGGTCCGACCCGGGGTCATCGCAGCCTGATCGCCGACGCCACCCATCACCTGCTGCGCAACCCGATCTTCGTGATCTCGGCGATCGCGGTTCTCCTGATCATCTCGATGGCGATCTTCCCCGGCCTCTGGACACACACCGACCCCCGGGCATGCAGCCTGGTCAACAGCCGCAAGGGAATCACCTCGGGCCACCCGTTCGGATTCACCGTGCAAGGCTGCGACCTGTATGCGCAGACGATCTACGGTGCCCGGCCATCGGTGACGATCGCGGTGATCTGCACGATCGGCACCACTGCGATCGGCATAGTCATGGGCACGTTCGCGGCCTTCTTCGGCGGGATCGTGGACACGGTCATCTCCCGGATCACCGATGTGTTCCTGGGTTTGCCGTTCATCCTCGGCGGGATTCTCTTCCTGTCGATGATCGGGTCGCATTCGATCTGGGCGATCAGCGCGATCCTCATCATTCTCGGGTGGGGGTCGGTGACCAGAATCATGCGCGGGAGCGTGCTCGCCATCATGAACATCGACTATGTCGCCGCTGCTCGAGCAATGGGGGCCCCGAGCCGCCGGGTCATCTGGCGTCACATCGTGCCCAACGCGATCTCGCCGGTGATCGTGGTGGCCACGATTGCACTCGGTGGGTTCGTCTCATCCGAAGCGACACTCACCTTCCTCGGTGTGGGCTTGCAGGTGCCCGCCATCTCTTGGGGTTTGCTGATCTCCGACGGTCAGGGGTATGCCATCGCCGGGAGCCCGCACCTGCTGATCTTCCCCTGTCTGTTCCTGGTGGTGACGACGCTGGGCTTCATCCTCATGGGCGATGCCCTGCGTGACGCCCTCGACCCGAAACTTCGCTGAAGGAGGACCGTGCGATGAGCGTGATGGAGAAGTCCCGCCGACGACGTGGCCAACTGGACTTCGATCCGGACGCGCCACTATTGGAGGTTGAGGAACTCCAGGTGGAGTTTCACACCCCGGCAGGCGTGGCCAAGGCGGTCAATGGCTCGAATTTCACGGTGCACCAGGGTAGAACACTCGGGATCATCGGAGAATCGGGCTGTGGCAAGAGCGTGACTGCACAGGCGATCATGGGGATCCTCGACACGCCGCCTGCGCACGTAGCAGGAGGGCGGATCCGCTATCGCGGAGTGGACCTTCTCACCCTCGACGAGTCCGATCGGCGCGCAGTGCGAGCTCAACAGATCGCCATGATCTTTCAGGACGCCTTGTCGGCACTGAACCCGGTGCTATCGGTCGGATTCCAGATCGGTGAGCAACTGCGGGTTCACGAGGGGATGTCGCGCAAGGATGCGCGGAAACGGGCGATTGAACTCCTCGATCAGGTGCGCATTCCGGAGGCAGCTCGCCGGATCAACCACTACCCTCACCAGTTCTCCGGCGGCATGCGTCAGCGGGTCATGATCGCCATGGCCCTTGCACTCGATCCCGACGTGCTGATCGCCGATGAACCGACCACCGCCCTCGACGTGACTGTACAGGCACAGATCATGCAGCTTCTCCAGGAGGCGCAGCAGGAACATGACATGGGCCTGATCCTGATCACGCATGACATGGGTGTCGTCGCGGACGTCGCGGACCGGGTTGCGGTCATGTATGCCGGGAGGATCGTCGAAGAGGCCGATGTCGAGGAGATCTACGCACGCCCCTCCCACCCATACACGAAGGCGCTCCTCGAATCCGTGCCGAACGTCGAGCGGAAGGGTCAGCGGCTCAAAGCGATCGGCGGCCTCCCGCCGAGTCTGACGCGAGTTCCGCCGGGCTGCGCATTCCATCCGCGATGCGAGTTCGCCCGAGACGACTGCCTCGCCGCCGTGCCCGAGGTGGAAGCCATCGACGGCACGCATCGAGTCGCATGCATGCATTGGGAGGACGTGCGCCATGGGTGAGCGCCGTGAGATCGACGAGAGCGAATCGATGAGTCCAATGACGGTGACCGACCACGACCCGCACCACACTGACGTCGTGGTGCGAGTCACAGACCTTGTGAAGACCTTCCCCCTCACGAAGGGGATCGTCATCCAGCGGACCGTCGGTCAGATCCGAGCCGTCAACGGCGTCAGCTTCGAACTCCGTGCCGGCGAAACGCTGGGTATTGTAGGCGAATCCGGATGCGGGAAAACGACGCTCGCGAAGACGATGGTCGGTCTGGAGCGCCCGACGTCAGGGTCGATCGAGATCAACGGACGAGACATCTCCGGCCTGCGAGGGAAGAGTCTGCGTCGTTCGAAGCGGGATATCCAAATGGTGTGGCAAGACCCCTACACATCGCTGAACCCCCGGATGACCGTCGGTGATCTGGTGGCGGAGCCGCTGATCATCCACGGCGCGGCCGAGAGTTCCGTCGCACGTCGTAAGCGCGTTCGCGATCTACTGGACACCGTTGGCCTGAGCTCCGACCACGCGGACCGGTATCCCCACGAGTTCTCCGGCGGTCAGCGCCAGCGGATCGGGATCGCCAGGGCTCTTGCCCTGCGGCCCAGGGTCATCGTGTGCGACGAGCCGGTGTCGGCATTGGATGTGTCCGTCCAGGCCCAGGTGATCAACCTGCTGGAGGAGCTTCAGGAAGAGTTCCGTCTGGCGTATGTCTTCATCGCCCATGATCTGTCGGTGGTGCGGCACATCTGCGACCGGATCGCCGTGATGTATCTCGGGCGCGTCATGGAGATCGGCGACAGCACTGGGGTGTGCGACCACCCCACTCACCCGTACACCCAGGCGCTGTTGTCCGCCGTTCCCGTGCCTGACCCTACGAGTCGCGGGCGCAATGATCGGATCATCCTCGAAGGTGACCTGCCGAGTCCGGCAAAGCCACTGTCGGGATGCCCGTTCCGCACTCGCTGCTGGATGGCGACCGAGCGCTGCGAACAAGAGGTGCCAGAGCTGACGAGCCGCGATGGTTCTGGCCATCCCTCCGCATGCCACTTCGCAGGCGAGCGCGCCTGAACTCACAGCATCGAGAAGATGTTCCGCTTCGACGCCGATGACAATAGGAGAGACCTGTGCCGACATCCCACCAGAACCGTTTCGAGAGCATGCCCCGCACGGTCTTCACGCAATCACCCACACCGCTGCGCCCACTCGACCGACTTGCCGAGCATCTCGGCAGGCCGAAGGGTTCGTTGTGGGTCAAGCGCGACGACCTGACGGAGTTGGCGGCAGGCGGCAACAAGGTCCGCAAACTGGAGTATGTGCTGCCGGAAGCGCTGGCAAGCAGCGCGACGTGCCTGGTGACCGGCGGTGGCGTGCAGAGCAATTCGGCCCGTGCCACAGCGGCGGCCGCGGCGGAGTTCGGTTTGCGGGCACGGCTGGTGCTCGACGGGAGGGAGCCGGAGGCATATACGGGCAACCTCGCGCTCGACCATATCCTGGGAGCCCACGTGACCTACCGCGCCTGCAGCGGGGACGCTGAACTGGAGCAGGCGATCGTCGACGAGGCCGCTCGGGCGCAGGCCGACGGTGAGCAGCCGTATGTCGTGCCGGTCGGCGTATCGACCCCGTTGGGCGCGCTCGGATATGTCCGCTGCGCTCACGAAATTCGTCAGCAGCTGCCAGGGGTGGACCTGACGGTCGTGGCGACTGGCAGCGCCGGCACCCATGCGGGCCTTGTCGCCGGCTTCGGCGATCATCGGGCGGTGCTGGGTGTGCGGGTCGGGGCCCGGCAGGGACTGCCGGAACGAGTCGAACACATTGCGGCGGAGGCGGCGGAGCTGGCAGGTCTCGCCCGACCCTCGGGAAGGTGCGAATTGGACGAGGACCACCTCGGCGACGGCTATGCCAGGCCGACGGCAGAGGGCGACGAGGCAATCCGGCTCGCCGCCCGTCTCGAAGGCCTCATTCTCGACCCGGTATACACCGGGAAGGCCATGGCCGCGTTGATCGCCCGCTGTCAGGACGGAAGCATCGAGCTCGACCAGCAGGTGGTCTTCGTGCACACCGGTGGCATGCCCGGACTGCTGGCGCGCGGCCGCGACGACCGCAGCGCCCGCGCGGCGCTCATCGCATAGAGTCCGCTATTCGGTGAGGGCCTTCTCCTCACGGAAGGTGTGCGCCCCGACAACCAGCGGTATGCCGAGCAGGGCGCCGATCGTCGGGATCACGACCCCGGAGTCGTTGATCGCGAATCCGATTGCCCAACAGGTGAGCAGCGCGATCACACCCTCGCGCAGGAACGGCACGGCACTGACGACGCCGGTGAGGGCACGGCCACCGGGGAGGTCCGGCCGGGCCAGCAGGACGATGACGACGATCAGCAGGAGGGGCACGAACGGTGTGAGCGGCGTGCCGAAGACGAGCGTCACATCAGCCCAGAGCTTGTCGCCGATGACCGACCAGCCGCTGCCGTCGATCATCTGCTGCACGAATCTGCCCAGATGAGTGCGTGATTGCTCGGGCCGCAGCCAATCGGCGAAGGCTGCGATGATCACGATGAGGACGGCGGCGCCCACCATCGCGGCGACGCGCCGCCAGGTGAGACGGACACCGAGCGCGAAGGCGGCGAGCACCAGAGTCGCGACGATCAGCGCGGGCGGGCCGCCGAGGTCGGCGCCCCACATGGGTGCGGCGTCGACAGCGGTGACCGCGAGGCCGAGCAACAGCACTGAAGCACCCGCCAGCCGCCGCTCACCTCGCGCCACATAGTGGGCCGCGGCCGCCGTCGCGACGATCAGGGTCGCCGTCGCGAGCACGGCGAACCCGACATTGCCCATCCCGTAGTAGCGTCCGCCGAGCACGGGTTGCAGCCCGAGCATGCCCAGCAGTTGCAGGCGGGTGCCGTTCATGACATCGAGCGCGAGCGTGAGGATCGTGAGCACGCCGACCATCGCGAAGGGTCCGAAGTCGCTGCGTCGCCAGGGCCCGGCGTATGCCGCGCCCGTCGCCACGGCGGCGAACGCCGCGGTTGCCACGAGCAGCCACACCCCCGGCGCCGGCAGCCGCCACCACGGCACCCACGTACTGACAAAGCTCGCGACCGGCACCGCGCTGATGAAGGTGGCGAGCGGCCGCACCCAGCGCGGCGAACGGTCCTGGCGCCTCCAGCCATACGCCTCGCCCGCGATCGCCGCCGCGATCAGCACACCGAGCATCACGTAGAGCCACAGCACGGTCCGATGTTGAGTCGTGAGCAGCACGTCGAGATCCCGGCCGTCCTGCACGACGCCGGCGGCGTCGGGCTTGCCCGGGATCACCTCGAGCCGCCGACCGGTGACGCCGTCGGGCAGCGCCGTGCCCTTCGGCGTGCCGCGCGCAAGCACGGTCGCGGTCACATCGGCAGCCTGCAGGAAGCCCGGCTGCTTCGCCGACGACGACCAGAGCTCCCCGCGCTTCACGCCCGGCCCCACCGCATACAGCAGGCGCAGGTGGGCATCGCCGGGCCCGGAGGGGTGGGCACCGTCGGACAGGCCGGTGAGGATGACGGTCGCATCGGCCGGCACCTTGCCCATCACGGTGTTGAGCGACCGCATCGTCGCGGACAGGGACGAGCCGCCGAGGTCGACGAATGATGCTGCGCAGTCGCTGAAGTCGGCGTCGGCGACGTCGGCGGTGTAGTGACGCACCACGCCGTTGCGGTCGGCTGCCGCGAGCGCCGCGCCGGGGCCGATCGCCTGCACACACCGGCCGTGCTTCGCGAAGGTGCTGCCGACCAGGCCCAGCGTCGCCCCGTGCTCGGCGTCGCGCTGCCACTCCTGCCACTTCGGCCATCTGGCCGTATGCCCGCGCACCTGCGGTTTGCGCGCGTCACACGCGGATGCGCCCGACCCGGCCGATGCGGGAGCACCGGCCGAGAGCGAGAGCCACGCGGTCGTCGTGCACGTGTCGGTGGTGGTGGCCCGCACCGAGACCGAGCCCGCCGCTCCGAGCTCCAGCAGCGACCAGAGCTGCGGGGTGCCCTCGGCGCTGACGTCCTGCCATCGCAGGCCCGGCATACCGATCACGATCACTGGCCCCGATCCGCTCACGGGCACCGGCGCGGGGTGTGCAGTCGCCTTGCGCACGATCAGGTCGAGGCCGGTGAAGAGCAGCAGCGCCGCGATCACGACGACGAACCAGCGGCGCACCATGGGCCCCAGCGTACGAAACGTCCGACACAATGGCGCCGTGACCGCATCCACCCGCCGCCGACTGGTGTGCTGGGGGCTGGCGGCCGCCATCGTCGCCGCGGGGCTGGTGCCGGTGATCGTCGATCAGCTCGTGCAAGCGACGCCGCAGCACTGGCAGGTCGACCTGTCCGTCTATCGCGCCGCCGGCGAGTCGGTGCTGCGGCACCGCCCGGTCTATGACTTCCTCGCGCCGCCGCAGTTGCTGCCGTTCACCTATCCCCCGGTCGCGGCGATCTGCGCGGTGCCGCTCGCGCTGGTGCCGTTCACGGTGGTGGGCTGGTGCTGGTTCCTGCTGCAGGCCGCGGCGTGCGTCGCGATCGCGTCGTATGCCGTGGCGCCGCTGGCTCGGCGTGCCGGCACCTGGGCGCCGCTCGTCTGCGCGGCGGCCTCCGCGATCAGCTTCCACCTGCTGCCGGTGCACGACGGCCTGCGCTTCGGGCAGGTCGACGCGTTCCTGGTGCTCATGGTGCTGGTCGACCTGCGGCGACCGAGCTGGTGGCGGCGCGTGCCGCAGGGTGTGCTCATCGGGGTGGCGACCGCGATCAAGCTGACGCCGGGGATGTTCATCGTGCATCTGCTGGTGACGGGGCGCCGGCGCGAGGCCGCACAGGCGGTGGTCGCCGCGATCGTCGCGACATTCGTGGGTCTCGTGCTGCTGCCGCAGGCGTCGATCGTCTATTGGGGCGGGGCCCTGCTGGACTCGTCGCGCCTCGGCCCCAACGACGGCACCTCCAACCAGTCGCTGCGCGGGATATTGCTCCGCCTCGGCCCGTCCGGGTCGGCGGGCACGGCGCTGTGGCTGGTGCTCGTCGCGATCGTGCTGGTGGTCGGCCTGTGGCTGGCGCGTGCGGCATACCTGCGCGGTTCCGGGCCCGGCACACCGAGTGCGGGCTTCCTGTCGGGCGACCGCCGGGTGGCCGGAGAGGCACACTCCGGAAAGAGCCGTCGGCGCGGTGACGTGCGCCTGCAGGTCGCCCTGATCGGGATGGTGACGGTGCTGGTGTCGCCGGTGTCGTGGATCCACCACTTCAACTGGATCGTGCTCGTCATCGGTGCGCTGTTGGGCGCCGGCCGCGACCCGCGGCGGGTGGCGGCGGCCGCGGTGGTCTGCGTGGTCTTCCTGCTCGACCTGCCGTGGTGGGGCCAATGGACCCTCGTCAGCACCGGCGAGAGCTTCCCGGCCGACAGCAACGGCAACCCGTGGGGCGTGCTGATGAACAACAGCTACGGGCTGATGGCGCTGGTATGCCTGGGGCTGCTCGCGTGGGCGATGCGCCGGCGCGC
>CAYPQR010000021.1:0-16447 GCA_964412865.1 uncultured Intrasporangiaceae bacterium | reverse complement strand
GGTGTCGCTGCGCGGGCTGAGCCGCTCGTGCGGCAGGGTCTCCCAGCTCGGGAAGCCGGCCACGCGATCGGGCGGCAGGTAGCTGCGCAGCGCGGCGATCAGGTCGTCCGCCTCACGGCCGGTCGCGGTCACCGCGAGCACCGGCACCTGCCGGTCGCCCGCCTCGGCGCGCGCCATCAGCGCGATCAGCGCGGCACGGGTGCCGGATGCCGTCGCCACGTCGACCACGTCCGATCTGCGGGTGTGATCGAGCAGAGCTCGCACGTCACGATCGGCCGCGACGACCTCCAGCAACGGTCCCAGGCTCACGAAGCCGCCTCCTCACGGGGCTGTCCGGACAACACAAAAGTCCCCGCTTCGGCGATCCACGGGGTGCCTCCACGATAACCGCATCGCCATCCGGGCCTATTCCGCGCGGCCACGACGGCCGCCGGGGGCTTCAGATCGCGTCGCGGCTCATTCCGGCTCGTGCGGCTCCCCCGCTGCCGCCGGGGCGAGGACCCTCGCTGATCATCGGGCCGACTCGCATCCACCAGCGCGCGCTCTGGCTCGCACCGACGCGATCGACGATGTCGTTGTCGGCGAGCGCGGCCAGTTGGGGATGGCCGCTGAGGCCGGCCACCAGGACGAGCTCCGCGGGGTCGACGTCGCCCAGCATGCCCACCAGGTCGACGTCGGCCGGCACACCGCCGGCGTGCGCCAGGGCGTCGAGCGCCGTCATCCGGTGTCGCGGATCCCCCAGCAGGTCGATCAGGCCCGAGCGCTGCGCCGGATAGGCGAGGTAGCGCAGGCACGGCACGGCCGACTCGGCAATGCACGGCTCCGATGTGGACGTCAGGGCGTCCAGCGCGACGTCGGCGAGCACCTCACGGTAGGCGCTGAGCATGAGCATCAGCAGCGAGAAGTGACGGCGTTCGACGAAGTCAGGCGAAAGAGACTCTCGCAGCAGACGATCGAGCATCAGGTCATCGAGACCCGACTCGGCGAGTGCCGCGTTGCGATATCGGGCGAGGCCGGCGGGCGCCTCCAGCCGGGCACCCTCGGATGTCGGCACCGGCACCTGGCCGAGCACGCGCACGACATCGCGAGTGAGGCGCGTGGACAGCCGTTGCGCGAGCAGGAATGCCGGTGTGCCTCGCTCCGGCCCATCCGCAGCGGCCTTCATGACCGCGCGCGTGATGTCGGGGGCGAGTTCGGCGGGCAACGTGCGGCGGACGATCGCCGTCATCAGACCGCCTGCGGCTCCCCACTGGTGTCGACCCTCGGACTGGTCGAACTGCCGCACCAGCCAGGCGATCACCTTCGGGTCGGAACTGTCCCCGAGGATGGCGATCACCTCGTCGACGCGTTGCGCGCCGGGCTCTCGGGTCAGCTGCTCGACGGTGTCGACGACCACCGAGCCGATCACCGGGTCGGTCAGCAACACGCTGATGGCGTGCATCCGGCTGATGTAGGCCGCGCCGACCGCACGCATCGCTTCTGTCACGAGTTCGCGCAGCACGGATTCGAGGGCGGAGGGTGGCCACAGGATGCCGGTCGGGTGCGTCATGGCCTCGGCTGCGCGGATCCACCGGATCCCGGTCATCTCGCGGGCCACCAGATACTTCTCGAGCCGTGCGGCGGCGTGGCTCCACTCGGCACGCGACATCGACGGCTTGGGCTCGCCTGCGAGGGCCGGGCCGAAGACTCGATCGAGCCGGTAGCACATCCCCACGAGGCTCCCGCCCGGCATGTCGAGCACCTTCTCGTAGCCGCGCACCAGCGATGGGGGCACGGGATCCTGGCCCGTCTCGAACCGGCTGAGGGAGGTGGGTCCGACCTCGCGGTCATAGACCGCAAGCGCGTCGATGAATCCCCTTGTCGAGCCGCCGAATCGTGCGAGTCTGCTCACCCTCAGCAGCCAGGCGATGCGCGCGCGGGCGTTGACGTGCTGACCCCTCAAGGCCGTGCGATCGTCCGGAATGACGACGGGACGTCCTCTCTTGGATACCCAGCTCATACCCCTCCCCCTGCCAGGCGGCGGCACCCAGGATCTGGAACCGACGGCCCAACGCTATCGATCGCCGCCGACGCCGATCGGGCTTTTTGCGGCAACTGGTCGACGCTGCCAAAAATTGCCGAATAGGGCGCGCCGCGCCGATGGATGTGCTGACGCTGCGGCGGACCCTGCCGACCGAGTCCGGTGCCACGTCGGACCGCATGGGCTCGGGCGTGACGCATCGTCGCGAGGGGCCGGCCGGCGTGACGTCGTGCGCCCGACAGTCACCGCACGGCCGGCCGGGCCACGTGTGGCGCGGAGGCGCCCGCTCGGGTAGCTTTCTCGTCCGGGGCGGGCTCACAGACCCTCACAGCACATCGGGGCAGGCGACGGCCTGATCAGCGAATCATGTTGTGGGTGAATGGGCCTCGAGGATTCATGTCGGCCTCGCTCGCGGGCCGCATCAAGGGTCGACGCCTCTAGCGCCCGCATCCCGACCCGCACGACGGTGCCTGCGACAGCCCTCACGGCCGCACAGCTTCTTTACTGTTTCTTTATTCTCCCTTGACCTTCTCTTTGCAAATAGAGGACGTGCCCGCTCGCCGCTTCCTACTGTTCAAATGCACGACCTGAGCAAGAGGGGGGAAGGTGCAGGATGAACGAACCGGGAGGGTTCACAGGTGACTTCGGCCGCGCACGCGGCAGTGTCACCGAGGGGAGGGAGCCGGGAGCGCGCGGCCACACGGTGGTCGCGTTGCTTCCGGCTCACAACGAAGCCGCCGACATCGGGGACGCCGTGGCCGGGTTGCTGCGTCAGAGCGCGCCGCCCGACCGCATCATCGTCATGTGCGACAACTGCGTCGACGAGACCGCCGAGGTGGCTGCGCGCGCGGGAGCTGAGGTGTGGGAGACCGTGGGCAACACGGACAAGAAGGCCGGCGCCCTCAACCAGGCTCTGGCGCGGCTTCTCCCCGACCTGGACGATGAGGACGTCCTGCTGATCCAGGACGCTGATTCGACGCTCGCCGAGGACTTTTGCCAGATCGCGAATGACCGGCTGCGGGACGCCGTCGACGCGGTGGGCGGGGTCTTCGTGGCACGCTCGCCACGCAACATCCTCGAACACTTCCAGGCCAACGAATACGTCAGATATGCCCGCGAGGTCTCACGCACCGGTCGCGTCATGGTGCTCACGGGCACGGCAGCCGCGATCCGCGCACGCGCCCTGCGTGGTGTGGCCCTGGCCAGGGGGACGACACTGCCCGGTGCGGCCGGCGACATATACGACCGGGGCGCCCTGACCGAGGACAACGAGATCACCCTCGCGCTGAAGTCGACCGGGCACCGGCTGGCGTCACCGCGAGCGTGCCGGGTGACGACCGAGGTGATGCCGACACCGGCGGACCTGATGCGACAGCGGATCAGGTGGTATCGCGGCGCCATCGACAATCTGCGCGCATACGGCTGGACCCGCGTGACGAGGCGCTATTGGGGGCAGCAGGCGATGCTCGCCCTCGGCGTGATCGCGATGTGGCTGTATGCGCTGATGACACTGCTGACCGCGCTGTCCGGCGCGTTCGTCGTCAGCCCGCTGTGGCTGGGGATCGGTGCACTGTTCTGGGTCGAGCGTGTGGTGACCGTGCGCCGCTCCACTCGCACCGGGGTGCTCATTGCGGCACTGTTCGTGCCCGAACTGATCTATGAGGGCTTCCTGCAGGTCGCCTTCGTCCGTGCGATGTGGCAGTCGCTGCGTCGTTCCGAAGCCCGCTGGCATCACTTGTCGGTGCCGGCCGTGCCCCAACCAGGGGGCACGACCCCACAGGGATCTCACCACCAAGGAGCAATCTGATGTATACGCACACAGCTGCAGGCATGTCCAGCGCCGGAGGCGTCCTTGCCTTCACCGGCAGCCACAACATCTGGTTCGCGCTGGGCGCCTTCGCCCTGATCGCGGCGGGGTCTGCGGTGAACCGTCTCGTGCCGCGCGCAGCGAAGGGCTGACCATGCGCAGAGCCGTCCGCCTCATCGGTCGGCTGATGATCGTCACCGGCATCGTCGCGCTGATCGCGATCGTCGGCTGGCAGTGGCTCGGCAACAGCCGGGCTCAGCAGGCCCAGGCACAGACGGTGCACTCGCTGCAGCGTCAGTTTGCCAAGCACCACTCATCGACGGCGCCTGCGCGGAGCACGGCGGGCAGCGACTCGGCGACTCGGTTGGCCGGCGACGATCCCGGGATCACCGCTTCCGGAGCACTTGACGGTCAACGGGCCGCCTCGGGCCAGAGCGAAGAGCCTCCCAAGGGCCACTCCCTCGGCGAGGCCTTCGCCCTGATCCGCATTCCCCGCTTCGGTGGCGACTTCGTGCGGCCGATCGTGGAAGGCACCGGCACGGCACAGCTCAAGGAGGGTGTCGGCCACTACCTCGGGACGGCCGGGCCCGGCCAGCGAGGCAACTTCGCGCTGGCCGGTCACCGCACGACGTACGGCGAGCCGTTCCACCTGATCGCGAAGCTCCGACCAGGTGATCGGATCATCGTGCGGACGGCCAAGCACACCTACACCTATCGCGTGATCGGACACACCGTGGTCGATCCCACCGACGTGCAGGTCATCGCGGCCGACCCGCCCGGTGTCAAGCCTGGGCATCTGCTGACGATGACCAGTTGCCACCCGATGTATACGGCTTTGCAGCGGTATGTGGTGCACGCACGACTGGTGTCCACGAAGTGAGGTCCAGCTGCCGTACATCAATCTTTGAGCAGGTCGAGCTTCTGGCAAGATCTGAACGAGATACCAGCGCATATACCATTGCTGAGTAACGTCGTTGGCGTGACAGACCTGCTGCTGAGCGTCGCATCGTTCGGAGTCGGCATCGTCGTCGGTCTCACGGGGATGGGCGGCGGCGCCCTGATGACGCCCCTCCTCGTCCTCGTTTTCGGAGTGAATCCGTTGGCGGCTGTCTCGAGCGACCTGCTGGCAAGCGCAGTCACGAAGCCGGTGGGCTCACTGGTCCACTTGAGAAGTGGGACAGTCAACCTTTCGCTCGTGAAGTGGCTTGCCGTGGGGTCGATTCCAGCGGCAGCCGGCGGGGTCCTGCTCGCTCGGCTGCTCGGCCACGGCGAGCAAGTCGAACGCATCATCAAGGTGGCGCTCGGCATTGCCCTCCTGATGGCCGCAGCAGGCTTGGCAGTGCGGGCATACTTCCGCCTCGTCGAGCGGGCCCGTCACCGGGATGGCACCGCGAAGGCGCTCAGGCCGGGGCCGCCCGTCGTCGTGCCACGAGTGCTGCCCACCGTCATCATCGGTATCGTCGGCGGGCTTCTCGTGGGCCTCACCTCCGTCGGTGCCGGAAGCATCATCATCATCGCCTTGATGATGCTCTATCCCGGCCTCACTGCAAGTCAACTCGTCGGCACAGACCTCGCACAGGCGGTGCCGCTCGTCGTCGCAGCCGCGCTCGGTCACCTGTTCTTCGGCGAGGTCGATCTCAAGGTCAGCTTGTTCATCGTCCTGGGCTCCGTGCCGGGAGTGTGGGTCGGGGCTCGGTTGTCGTCGCGGGCCCCCGGCGGGTTGGTGCGACGCGCTCTGGCCTTCGTCCTGCTCGGCTCGGGACTGAAGATGCTCGGATTGCCGAACTTTCCTCTGGTGGCGGCGCTGGCTTGCGCGCTGGTCGCAGGGCCTTTGGTGTGGATCGCACTTCGGCGGCGTTACGGGTTCCCAGCATTCGCGCATTCCACTCCGGCGCTGATTCGTCGAGGGGCTCCGTCAGTATGATCTGCCATCGCCTGCAACTCACGATACATCTCCACGATGGATCTCGGCCCGCCGTGGACATCAGTCGGTAGAGGAGTCTGCCAACTGGACGGCGGGGATGAGCTGTGAGAGGACCACGCGTGTCGCCACGGTATGCCTGCGACGTGGCCGGGTCACGAGTTGAAGAAATGCCGCGTTGGTGTGGTAGGTCGCAATATCCATCGCTGATGGGTACCCAACGAACACCCTGGACCGCTGGCCGTATTCGATAAGGTCCGCCATTGGCTTGGGCGCCGGAACGAGGTTCCGTACGTCACTCATGTCTCCCGCACGCGGTGGGCCTCCACTGAGCAGCGACCGGCTCTGCAACGCGTGCAAGAGAGCGATGCTCAAGTTGTGGTTTTGGTAAGCGACCCGCATGAGGTCGCGTACATGACGAGACAGGGCCCTGGTCGGATCCTCGGCCCCGTCAATCTCAGCCTGTGCTTTGGTCACCAATGGTGCGATCAGCGGGGCATAAACATGACCGATCAGCGTGTCTTTGCTGTAGTGGCCGTACGCGGTGGCAACGCTCACACCGGCGTCGCTGGCGATGTCATCCATCCGAACCCCCTCCCATCCACTCTCGGCGAAGCGCAGCCTCGCGGCAGCGAGAATGGCGTCCTGGCTTCGTCGTCGCTTCGTTCGAGCACTTCGAGCTCGGGGGTCATCGCGCGTGGATTCCATGACATCAGAGAATAATCTTCGCCGTGGCGCTCCCTGCAAGATATACCCAACGTCATCTTGGATATTGCTATGTTTTGGGTAGCGCATGCAGATGGCGCCACAGCCGGCACGGATGCGATATCGGACGCACGGTTCGGTCGTTGTCGGTCGGGCTGCGCTGAACGAAAGAGGATGGCAGTGAGGGAAGCAGGGAAGTCTCAGCCATCTGCCTTGGTGCGGAGGTAGGCGTCATGTGCGTTGATCTACCAACCGGGTAAGAGGACATCACGGGCGCCGAGGTAGGCCTGTTTGCCCCCTTCGGCCTCACTCACGACAACCGGAAAACGAACGCGGAGGCCAGCGCGCCCTTCGCATCTCAGATGCTGCCCCCAGTCCTGGGCCTGCGGCCTTCATCGACCGTCTCAGATGGGTAAGCATATGTTCGGTGACGTTCAGTTACAGTCTCTCGGAATTGCGGCAGTGATAGTCGTGGTCGCAAACGTTGGGCGTGGTTGGTTCAAGCGCCGAGTGCGTGAGCCCGGCATGGCATGGACAGTCTTGATGACGGCTGCCGCGACGGTCATTACAGCGAATGTTGTGACGGCGACGATCGCGGGTCCAAGCCCTAACGACCTGACGGGGGACGTCGTCGCGATTTCTTCTTGGTGCATATTGGCCGCAGCGATCGCGACCGTCATGGCCCACCTGGTGCCGTTCGCGCCGGCCAGAACTCCTCGGCGAGTGCTGGCGGTAGGGGCCCATCCGGATGATGTGGAATTGGCCTGCGGCGCAACGATAGCCAAGTTCGCCGACGCCGGCCATGAAGTGCACGTGTTGGTGATGAGCGCCGGTCGCCGAGGCGGAACCGCGCACACACGCAGACTCGAAGCCGGCGCCGGAGCCAGATTCATGGGCGCAGTCGACTGCCAGGTGCTGGACATGCCAGATACTGAACTGGCGGAACACGGCAATGAGATGGTTACCGCGATCGAGAAGGCAGTGCATCGGATCAATCCCGACCTGATCCTGACCCACTCAAGCCACGACCAGCACCAAGATCACCAGGCGGTGCACAACGCGGCCCTGCGGGCATGCCGGGGGCACTCATCCATTCTGTGCTTCGAGTCACCGTCGGCGACACGAGACTTCAATCCAAGCGTATTCGTCGACGTCGCCGACCATCTCGACACCAAAGTCCATGCAGTCGGTCTGCACCAGGACCAAGCCGCCAAGGCATACATGAAACCCGCTCGGTTACGTGCCACGGCGGGGTTCCGCGGCGCACAGGCCCGCCGCGAGTTCGCTGAAGGGTTCGAACCAGTCCGCTGGTTGGACTCCACCATCGAAGGGTCGTGAGACTATGCGCGCTCTCGTCACTGGAGCCGCCGGCCCGGCAGGCCGTGCCCTGATTCCACAATTGCTAGAGCACGGGCTCACTGTCGTCAGCGCCGACATGATCCCCCACACGCCGCCTGGGGTACTTGCGACGGTAAAGGTGCCGGCCGCTTCTGACCCGGGCATGCTTGACGTTTTGCGCCGCACCGTTGCGAAATACGACGTCGATGTGGTGATCCCGACCGTTAGCGACGAACTACCCCAGATCGCAGCTGCCAAATCCGGCTTCGGGCAAGGAGTGCAGGTGGTCATCGGGGCTGCCGGACCAGTAGCCATCGCCCATGACAAGCTATATACCGCCTGGCATCTCGCTACTCGCGGCGTGCCAGTGCCCCGATTCGGAACCCGCTCAGACTTCCCAAATGCCACTGCTGCATTCGAAGCACTCGGCTCACCGGTGTTGATCAAACCCCGCGTGTCGCGCGGGGGCCGCGGCGTACTTGTTGTAGATCACCCTGACCAGCTGGACTGGGATCACCTGGGTTCACACCTGATCCTGCAAGAGTTCATTCCGGGCGATGAGTACGCTCCGGTCGTGTTCCGCCCGCCGTCACGTCGCAGCGTGTCCTCACTGGTGGTTGTGCTGAAGAAGACGGGACTGGCCGCAGGGAGAGTCGGCAATGCCACAGGCGTTACCCGGCTGTTCAACGGTGCCGGTCAAGATGTGGCGAAAGTCGCCGAGGGCGCTGTGCGGGCACTCGGACTGGTCGGACCGGCCGACATCGACGTGCGGCGGCGGGCCGACGGGCAACCGGTCGTGCTGGAGGTCAACGCCCGATTTGGCGCGAACAGCAGGTCCGCCCCCGAACTGCTCGACCGAGTGTTGATGTCAGCACGCGAAGCTGCAGCCGAACCTCACGCGTGCGCATGAACGTCTGGGACACGATGGTGACGGTCATCGCGCATATCGGATTCTTCGTGGCGGCCGCGCTGGCGACCTTCGGTATCGCGAAACTGGTGTTCATCCCGATTGCGATCCTCGCCGACCTGTCGACCACCTACCGTTTGCGGGCAGCCAATGTGAGGCCCAGGCATGCGCGGACCCGGTGGAACCGGCTGGACCAGCACCCTCTCGTGTCCGTGATCGTCCCCGCCTTCAACGAGGCCCCCGTCCTCGCAAACTGCATCAGGTCCGTGTTGACAGGGTCCTACCAGCGGCTCGAAATCGTCATCGTCGATGACGGATCGACCGACGACACTGCGTCAATAGCCACAAGCTTGGCGGCAACAGATCAACGAGTCCGGGTGCTTTCGCAGGCGAATGCCGGCAAGGGCGCAGCCCTCAATCGCGGCATCACCGAGGCTCGTGGGTCGGTCCTGATGTTTGTCGATGCGGACGGGATTTTCAGCCACGACACGGTCGAGCAGATGCTCCGAGCGTTCGACGACCCGACCATCGGTGCAGTCTGTGGCGACGACCGCCCCGTCAACCTCAACCGCGTACAGACTCATCTGCTAGCAATCCTTGCGCACGCTGGCACCGGCCTCGTCCGACGAGCGCTACACCTGATGGGATGCCTGCCGATCGTCTCCGGCAACTTGGGCGCGTTTCCGGCCGACGTGATCAGTAGCGTCGGCGCGTTCGACAAGACCACGGTCGGCGAAGACCTCGAGCTGACCTGGAGGATCCACCGCGCAGGCTACCGAGTTGTGTTCGCCCCGCGCGCACTCGTATACGCCGAGTCGCCATCGACTATCGCGGCATTGTGGCGGCAGCGGGTGCGTTGGGCCCGAGGGCTGTTGCAGACCATGCGGATCCACTGGCGAATGATCGGCAACCCACGCTACGGCGCGTTTGGCGCCTACCTGGTCGTCAATACCGCCACGATGGTTGTCGCCCCGGTGCTCGAGTTGGTGGTGTTGGCCTGTCTGCCGTTCATGATCGTCGCCGGCGTCACACCCTTCAGCACGTCCGCATGGGGGCTGTTGGCCTGGATCGGGCTCTGGGTATCAGTGATCGTCGTAGTGGTGTCCGTCGTTCTCAACCGGGCACTGTCCGACTTGCGGTACGCCTGGACTCTGCTCCTGTGGCCGATCTATTGCACCGGTATGGCCGTAGTGATGGCTGCCGCACTGATCCAGCAGGCACGGGGTCGTGCGGCACCATGGAACAAGGCCATTCGCACGGGGATCGTCACTGCCACGGGTACACGGAATCAAGCTTCCTCTCCTGGTGACGGTCCGCAGGAGACCCCGTCCGCCAAAATTGACGCTCCACCTACACGAAGCCGGTATACGACCGCCAGGCCCTTGCTGTCCCGGTATCTCCCTGCGCTCGTGTTCGCGATCCTCGCCGCCCTTACCCTGGTGTGCGCCGAGTGGACACTTAGCCGAAGCCTCAGCGACCTGCAACCCGTTGCCTGCGGAATGACTTCGTCGCACCAACATCATCTTGACCAGACACGGCCACTGGTCAGCGCTTGACCGGCACGTACGGCAGGGTCGACCCGCCGGCACGTCGTGGATGGTGCTGGTCGGCATCAGGTGGCTACCCACTTGCCAGCCTTTTGCTTCGCGCAACGTCTCCCGCAATAACGAGGCGCGATGCATGCCTTGCGGTCGACACTTCATACAGCCGAAGTCTCGGCTGTGGGGCATTTGCTCGGGAGGACAGACCATGCGCGACTCGATAATCCGCCACGGTTGCGTGGCTGCAACCCTTGCGGCAGCCACCGCCATGACGATGAGCGCTTGCTCATCCGGGTCGGCCGGCGCCGGCAGCGCGCCGTCCTCTCCAGAGGCCACCACGGCAAGCACGCCTGCACCATCCAGCACATCACACGGCGCCTCCGGTGGCGGCTCATCATCCTCGGGACCGACGAGCCCCGCAGCCTCGTCCTCGTCGACGACAACTCATAAGTCATCGTCCGCAGCACCGTCAACGGCGCGTGAGTCATCGCAGCCCGAGAAGTCCAAGTCACACCACGCCGCGTCCAGCTCCCCTGTGGCAGAGAAGACTCCGGCATCGGCGCCGCCTTCCAAGGCGCCGAAGACACAGCAGATGGTGCTCGACAAGCTCCCCGGCACCACCAAGTCCGATGCGTGCGTGACCGTTGGCACGAAACGCGACGTCACCTCGGGCACGATCGCCATGGGCAACTTCAAGACTGCACGCACGCTCTACGCATCGCAGCACGGCAAGGCGAAGAGGACCGTAAACCTCTATGTGATTCCCAAGCACAGGTCGATGCCGGGCGTGCACATCAGCATGAAGTCGACGTCGGGGAACGGGGGCACACGGACCGTGACCTCGAAGGACGTCGAACCGGCCGACATCTGGAAGTACTACAGCGTGCATCTCCCGGTCCCCGCCCCCGGAACATGGCGTCTGGACGTCCGGTCGGGTTCGGACCAAGGCTGCTTCATCGTGACCTTCCATGGCTGACCCACGTCGAGCAGAGAGTCACCCGAGACACATGACAGGAAACCCCATGGCGACCGATGTTCGCGTTAAACCCGCTGACCTGCCGTCCGAGCCGCCCTCACGCGGCAGACTCCCGTCCGTCGGGGTCGTCATCGCGACGCACAACCGACCGCAGTTGATGCGTCGGGCACTCGCTTCAGTGCTGGACCAGGACTTCGACGGCCCGATCCAGGTCGTGCTCGTGTTCGACCGGTCGGAGCCGGACACGACGCTTGCTCGGCACGATCCACAGCGTGGGGTCAAGGTGCTCACCAACACTCGTACCCCCGGTCTTGCGGGTGCTCGCAACACAGGCATCATGGCGCTCGACACCGACGTCGTCGCGTTCTGCGACGACGATGACGAGTGGCTGCCGGGCAAACTTCAGCAGCAGATCGACCGCCTCATAGCAAGCCCGAGCGCAGAATTCGTGACCACGGCCATGCTGGTCGACTACGACGGCCAGCAGACCATCCGCACTGCCGGCAAGGAACGAGTCACATTGCAGGATGTGACCCGCTCTCGGATGGCGATGCTGCACTCGTCATCATTCCTCTTCTGGCGCAAGGCCATGATCGATGGCTTCGGGCTCGTCGATGAAGACATTCCCCAGAGTATGGCTGAGGACTGGGACCTACTGTTGCGCGCGGCGCGATCCCATTCGATCGCGCACATCGACGAGCCGCTGGTCCGTATTCGTTGGGGTGCTACTTCCTATTTCAACGAGTCGTGGCAGGACAAGCACGCCGCCCACACCTGGCTTCTCGCGCATCATCCCGAGTTGCGCAAAGACAAGCAGGCGTTCGCACTCCAGACCGGCAAGATCGCCTTTGGACACGCTGTCCTAGATCGGCGCAGAGCTGCGCTACGCAAGGCTTCACTATCCATAAGGAACAACTGGCGCGAACCGCGTGGCTACCTGGCGATCGCGGTCGTCTGTGGGCTCTCCGGCAATTGGCTGCAGCAGACCCTCAATCGACGTGGACATGGAATCTAGGGCCCATGACCACCACGCATCCGTGTTCGGAGCATCGACACGGCAACTCCACACCCTGCCGGAGAGCATCAGCAGGTGATCCATTCAGCACGACCCGCGCCGCGGGACCTGACCTTTCAGAGGACGCATTATGAGATTGCGTATCCGGCTTGCCCTGACTGCCCTGTTGTCCACGGCCCTGGCGATGCTGATGATGACGGCCGTGCCGCCGTCGCCTGCCGTGGCCTCGCAACCACCCGACCCCGGGCCATCGAGCAGCTCGATGCCGAGCGACGTGCCGTCCTCGAAGACGCCTCAGGTGGACAACGGAGATGTCCAGTCGATCGTGCAGGTCGGAAGCCTGATCGTGATGGGCGGCAACTTCACCTCTGTCAACGGCCAAACCTACAATCACGTCGCAGCCTTCAACGCCAGCACCGGCGCCGTGTCGACGTCGTTCAACCCCTCAGTCAATGGCATCGTGAATGCGGTCGCACCGGGTCCGAACGACCACACGGTCTACGTGGGTGGCAACTTCACGAAGATCGGCAACACGAACGTCACCGATCTCGCCCTGCTGGATCTGAACACGGGTGCAATCGCCTCCGGGTGGACCAGCCCTAACTTTGACTATGGGGAGGTGCGCGACCTGACTCTGCGCGGTGACCACCTGTATGTCGGAGGAACTTTCGCGCACGTCGGCGGACAGTTGCATCAGGGCCTTGCCTCTCTGAATCCATCCACCGGGGCCGTGCAGTCCTTCATGAACGTCCAGCTCTCCGGGCAGCACAATCCAGAGACAACGGGTTGGGTCGGCGTGCGTAGATTCGACGTCACCCCTGATGGCTCGAAGATGGTGGCGATCGGCAACTTCGCCGAGGCTGATGGCCTCCCGCGCGTCCAGATCGTCATGATCAACTTGACCGGATCATCGGCTGCGGTCGATCAGGACTGGAATACGGACCGCTATGAGCCGACCTGCTTCAGCTGGGCATTCAGTGACACCGTGCGCGGCATCTCCTTCTCGCCCAACGGCTCCTACTTCGTCGTGACCTCCACCGGCGGCGGCAACCCTGGGACGCTGTGCGATGCAGCAGCGAAGTGGAAGACCGACGCCACTGGCTCGAATGTGCAACCTGAATGGGTCGCAGAGACCGGTGGCGACTCACTCTGGGGAGTCACCATCACCGACGCGGCGATCTTCGTTGGGGGCCACGAGCGCTGGGGCAACGACCCGCTCGGCGTCGATCAGGCCAAGGCGGGAGCGGTACCCCGGCCGGGCCTCGCGGCTCTCGACCCCGTCAGTGGCCGCCCATTCAGTTGGAACCCGGGCCGGGTGCCGCTTGGAGCATGGGTCTACAACTTCCTGGCGACTCCTCAAGGGATCTATCTGGGCTCAAACACCGACTACATCGGAAACTACAAGTACAAGCGATCCAAGATCGCCTTCTTCCCCTACGACGGAGGTTCGAAGCTAGCCTCCACCGCGACAGGCAAGTTGCCGGGCTCACTCTTCCTGGCCGGCCAGCAGTCGGGGAGCGACCCCAATGCCGTGTCGCGTGTCCAGTTCGACGGCACAACAGCATCCGACCCGACCTCCGTGGACGATGGCGGCATCGACTGGAGCGACGCCCGCGGCGCGTTCATGGTGGGAGACAAGGTTTTCTACGGCTCCACCGACGAATACCTACACTCCCGCACGTACGACGGCGAGACCTGGGGCCCTGACGTCAAGTACGACCCGTACCACGATCCGGCGTGGGCCAACGTGCGCACTGGGGTCGGCACGACGACGTTTAATGGGGCATTTCCGTCGCTATATGGCGAATTGCCGACTGTCACAGGGATGTTCTATCTCGACGGGCGTCTCTACTACACCGAGCAGGGGAACTCCAACCTGCAGTGGCGGTGGTTCTCGCCCGACAGCGGAATTGTCGATGAGACGCATGCAACCGTCACGAGCAGTGTCGACTTCAGTGATGCCGACGGAATGTTCTGGGCCGGTGGCAAGCTCTATTACGTCACGAGTTCCGATGGTGACCTCCACTCCATCGACTTCAGCGGTGATGCAGGAGCATCGATCTCCGGGCAGCCGACGACCGTGAGTGGGCCCACCATCGACGGTGTCGACTGGCGTAGCCGGGCCCTGTTCCTCTACAACGGCACACCTGCCGGAGCTCCGAATCAGCCTCCGAATGCGGCGTTCACGTCGACATGTCAGGACAATGGGTGCGCGTTCGACGCGTCCACCTCGAACGACCCCGACGGATCGATCAGTTCCTACTCGTGGGACTTCGGTGACGGCACGACCGGTGACGGCGCAACTCCTTCGCACAGCTACACCGATGGCGGCACCTACACCGTCAAACTGACCGTCAAGGACAACGACGGCGCCACCGACACCGTCTCGCACGACGTGACGGTGAGCGCGCCGACCGCCAACACCCTCGGCTTCGTCGGCGCCGCGCACTCCAGTGCCGGAGCCGCCAAGTACAAGGAACTGACCGTGCCCGCCAAGGCCTCGCCTGGTGACACCATGCTGCTGACGTTCACCCAAGCCAGCAACTCCGACCCGGTCGGACCCTCCGGGGTGACCGGATGGACCCAACTGGGCACCTTCACCAACTCCAGCGTCACCTCGACCGTCTGGGAAAAGACCGTCGCTGCCGGCGACCCCGGCTCTACCGTCCGCATGGACTACTCGGCCTACCAGAAGGGTGTCCTATCCCTGACGGTCTACTCCGGTGTCGACGCCAGCAAACTCAACGCGCAATCCGTCGCACACGCCGGGGACAACAGCACCGACCAGCACACCACCCCCGTGGTCGACGCGAGCAACGGCGACTGGGTCGTCTCCTACTGGGCCGACAAATCAGCCGGCACCACCCAATGGACCGCACCGAACGGAGTCACCCAACGCGACACCACCACCGGCACCGGAGGTGGACGCTACGGACTGCTGACCGCCGACTCCGGAGGCCCCGTCCTCGACGGCTCCTACGGAGGCCTGACCGCCACCACCAACGACACCAGCGCCCGCGGCGTCATGTGGACCATCCTCCTCACACCGTCCGGTCCGCCCGCTCCGAATCAGCCTCCGAATGCGGCGTTCACGTCGACATGTCAGGACAATGGGTGCGCGTTCGACGCGTCCACCTCGAACGACCCCGACGGATCGATCAGTTCCTACTCGTGGGACTTCGGTGACGGCACGACCGGTGACGGCGCAACTCCTTCGCACAGCTACACCGATGGCGGCACCTACACCGTCAAACTGACCGTCAAGGACAACGACGGCGCCACCGACACCGTCTCGCACGACGTGACGGTGAGCGCGCCGACCGCCAACACCCTCGGCTTCGTCGGCGCCGCGCACTCCAGTGCCGGAGCCGCCAAGTACAAGGAACTGACCGTGCCCGCCAAGGCCTCGCCTGGTGACACCATGCTGCTGACGTTCACCCAAGCCAGCAACTCCGACCCGGTCGGACCCTCCGGGGTGACCGGATGGACCCAACTGGGCACCTTCACCAACTCCAGCGTCACCTCGACCGTCTGGGAAAAGACCGTCGCTGCCGGCGACCCCGGCTCTACCGTCCGCATGGACTACTCGGCCTACCAGAAGGGTGTCCTATCCCTGACGGTCTACTCCGGTGTCGACGCCAGCAAACTCAACGCGCAATCCGTCGCACACGCCGGGGACAACAGCACCGACCAGCACACCACCCCCGTGGTCGACGCGAGCAACGGCGACTGGGTCGTCTCCTACTGGGCCGACAAATCAGCCGGCACCACCCAATGGACCGCACCGAACGGAGTCACCCAACGCGACACCACCACCGGCACCGGAGGTGGACGCTACGGACTGCTGACCGCCGACTCCGGAGGCCCCGTCCTCGACGGCTCCTACGGAGGCCTGACCGCCACCACCAACGACACCAGCGCCCGCGGCGTCATGTGGACCATCCTCCTCACACCGAATTCATGAGCGGGGATGTCGGGATGCCGCGAAGGACAACAGTGATGGCAGGTTGCCAACCTCGGCATTGTCGGTATGTGTCGGAATCCCTCGCTCGAGAACCCGTGTCACCACGATCGCGACTCGCATCAGTCTGCCTGAGAAGTCCACGCCTGAGAGGGATTCCATGAGTGTCCGCCATCTCGTTCCCGCCGCAGTCCAGCCGGTCGTCCGCGCGACCTACCACCAGATTGCGACCAGAACACCGAAGCTGCGAATGCTT